>PWVT01000141.1 GCA_003562195.1 Phycisphaeraceae bacterium
CCTACATAAGGTCATTGTCGAACACGTTCGCTTTATCACGGCACCGCAGGTCTATCGTGAGAATCACAATCATGGATTAATCAGTGCGCTGATGCTGTTTCAAGCAGCGGATTGCGTTGACTCGCTCAAACCCTATGCTAAACAGGCAGCATATCTGGTAAGGCAGCAAGTTGAGCACATTTTCGATCCCCACGGATTTGCTCGTGAACACTCACTGCAATACCAGTGGTTTAACAGCAACCTAACGGTGCATCATTTTGAAACGCTGCAACGAATTCTCGGCAATGAGACCGCTGGCCGACTGAGTCAATGCGCACATGCAGCCAAGGTATCGCTGATGACAATCGGTGCATTGCATCCGGATCGTCTTCTCCCACTCGGCGACACGACAACGAACAAGTCTCGGCAGCCTGGAGAACACCAGCCCCGGGACCCGGGACATGCCGAAGCAGTCCATCGACGTTTACTCCGAGCGACCCAGTCGTGTGTCCTGGCACCTGAAGCAGGATTCTTCCTGCGCAAGGAGAGCACAGAAGACGGCTATGACGTGTTGTCCAGTTTCTCCTGCGCCTGGCATGGCTACGCGCACAAGCAGAATGATGAATGCTCGTTCACCATCGCAATCAACGGAGATCAGCTCATTGCCGATCCGGGATATTCGCGAGTATGCGGGCGGGAACTGCTCCGCGAGGTCCGCTCGGAACGTGTTCACAGCACTGTCTGGTCAACAACGAGTCAATGGTCTTCACGCCGCAGTAAGCCAAGCGGATCGAAGATCACCTCAGCACAACTTTCGCCCAATGTGTCTGCAGTGTTAGGTGAACACCGTCGCCTGGAAAATGTGCATTGTCAGCGCGTGTTTGCGGTGGTTGATCGATCCTTGTTTTTTGTTGTAGACCGGATCGAGGCCGCATCTGTTGATGATCTTCGTCGATCATTCACCCTCGGATCGAGTGTAAACGTGCATCGGATCAACTCGTCGGTCACTCTGGAGCTCTCTGGCTCACGTGCAGATCTGTGCTGCCTCACGCCCGTTTCACCACCGACGCTTGAACCCACTCGCGTATTCTGGGATAACAAACCCATTGCCAGTCAGCAGATCGTGTTTCGCGTGCCGTCTGACGTGCGGCATCATGTGAACCTCATCAACTTGCAGCCGCAACGATTCCAAGACGTGTCCATTACGATCGATTCATTGACACGCATGCAGGTGATGTACACGGCCAATTCCATCGCCGTAACACGCGACCTTCATCTTGAGCCGGTGCATGAGCCATGCTATGTCGCGCACGATGGCCACGAGCAGTTCAACGTGCAGGGTTTCAGCAGATGGAGATCGGAACATTGAGTTCACCGTCTGTTGATGCTTTGATGTTCGGGTCGATGAGATACGGCTCACCATGCCATCTGAGTACGTGTCCGGTTGGCCCATTTCCCGCTTCGGGTGTACCTTGTCGTTCATGAAGCGAGGCAACCTTCTCACGGGTCTGATCCTGTTTGGTCTGATAGCCGGTATCGGCGTCGGTGAACTGCTTTATCATCTAGAGGTTGAGGATGCCACACTCGCGTTCTTTAAGGCCGCGGGAGACTTGGTCCTCATCCGGCCGTTGATGCTGCTGATCATCCCACTGATACTTGTCAGCGTGATTGTGGGTGTGACGAGTCTTGGAGATCCATCCAAGCTCGGGTTGATCGGTGGTTCGACAATTCTGTACTACATGGTCACCATGCTACTCGCGGTGATTCTTGGTACGACACTCGTGACGATTTTCCAGCCGGGTGTTGGCTTACCTCCGGAAGTTGTGGAGACCTTGCGAGCGGAAGGTGAACAACAACTTGAGCAGCACGCAGAAATCCGCGATCGCATGGAAGAGGCCGAGGACATGGGGCTTGGCGGGGTGTGGGTGAACATTCTTGAACAACTCATCCCCACCAACATTGTGCATGAAATGTCCGCCACTCGACCATTGGGTGTCATTGTATTCGCGCTGCTCTTCGGCCTGGCATTGGCTGCGACAGGCGAGAAGGCCCAGCCGGTTATTCGCTTTTTCGATGGAGCATTTGCAGGGATCATGACCCTTGTATTGTGGATCATCTGGTTGACACCCATCGGCGTGTTTTTACTGGTGGCGTGGACTGTTGGAACCATCGGCCTGGTCGAACTGGTTGGACCGCTGAGCAAGTACATGATCCTCGTGATCGTTGGCCTGTTCATCCATGGGGCTATCGTTCTGCCCGCGATCCTTTATCTGTTAACACGAAAGAATCCGTATCGATTCATGTGGCAGATGCGCAAGGCACTGATGACCGCCTTCGGCACAGACTCAAGTTCCGCAACGCTACCAGTCACGATTCAATCGGCTGAAATGGAAGGCGGTTGCTCCAAACGTTCTGCAAATTTTGTGCTTCCTTTGGGAGCAACGATCAACATGGACGGCACTGCACTCTATGAAGCAGTGGCGGTTGTGTTTCTGTTTCAGCTTTTCGGCATTGATCTCACTTTCGTCGAATTGATCATCGTGGTCGTCACCGCCACACTTGCAGCGGTTGGCGCAGCGGGAATTCCTTCCGCGGGCCTGGTGACGATGGTCATCGTTGTGACCGCAGTGAACACCAGTCTGGCAGCTCGGCCTGACAGCCCATATCTGCCGATGGCGGCTGTGGGGATCATACTCGGCGTAGACCGCATTCTCGATATGTGTCGCACTACCGTTAACGTCTGGGGCGACGCTGCGGGAGCGAAGATCATGACGCGATTGGCACCGGATGTCGAAGAAGACCTCGAAAAGGCGCTCGGCTAGTTCGATCACCCGCGATCGACGACTTCTGGTACGTGCTCATGTAACTGCTTTGCCTCCTCCGGCAGTACACTTTGAACGTGCAGCTCTTCAAGCTGCTCGGGTGCGACAGAGCCGGGCGCCTGGATCATCAGATCGGCACCGGTTTGCGTCTTGGGGAAGGCAATGACATCACGGATGTTGTCGGTGCCGACCAGGTGCATCACCAAACGGTCGAGACCGAAGGCAATGCCACCATGCGGCGGTGCACCATACTTGAGCGCATCAAGCAGGAAGCCGAACTTCATCTTTGCCTCTTCCTTACTCAGCCCAAGCATGTCGAAGACCTTCTGCTGTACGTGCGGCTGGTGCATGCGGATTGAACCGCCGCCGATTTCAGATCCGTTGACAACGAGGTCATACCCCGTGGAAAGGCAGCCGCCCGGATCGCTCTCAAGCTGGTCGAACTGATCTGGCCTCGGCGAGGTGAACGGGTGATGCAGCGAGTACCACCGCTGGGTTTCCTCATCGAACTCGAACATGGGAAAGTCGATGACCCAGACAAACTTCCACTGCGTTTCATCAATCAAGTCAAGATCACGGGCCAACTTGTTGCGAAGCTCGCCGAGCGCTTTGGTCGCAATAGCGTAAGTATCAGCTGCGAACAGCACAGAGTCACCCACTTCGAGGCCAAGGCGTTCGACAAGCTCTTTTTCGATTGGACTGACGAATTTGGCTATGCCCGCTTCAAACCCTTTGTCGGTGTACTTCACCACAGGCACGCCGCCGGCCTTAAAGGTTTTTATCCATTCGCTGTAGCCATCGGTCATCTTGCGCGTCAGCTTCTCCGCGCCGCCGGGCACGCGGATTGCTTTGACGACACCGGTGTCCTTCGCCAGTGCGTTGGTAAAGACTTTGAACTCGGTCTTTGCTGCATGGTCCGAGACATCAGTGATCTCCAGACCAAAGCGAAGGTCCGGTCGATCGATGCCATATCGCTCCATTGCATCGCGGTAGGTGATCGCAGGAATGTCGCCGATGTCCATCCCGAGCACCTGCTTCCAGAGCGTCTGGATAAAGCCGCCCATCATGGCCATGACGTCATCACGATCGACGAAACTCATCTCCAGATCGATCTGGCTGAACTCCGCCTGACGATCCGCTCGAGGGTCTTCATCACGAAAGCAGCGGACGATCTGCATGTACCGTTCGCAGCCGGCGACCATGAGAATCTGCTTGAAAAGTTGTGGGCTTTGTGGCAGTGCGTACCACTGGCCGGGATACATGCGCGAGGGCACGATGAAGTCGCGCGCCCCTTCGGGTGTGGTCTTGATCAGAAACGGCGTTTCGATTTCGGTAAAGCCATGCTCATCGAAATAGTCGCGCGCAATTTTCGTCACGCGATGGCGCGTGCGCAGAATGTGCTGCATGCGCTTGCGACGCAGGTCGATGTACCGGTACTTCAGGCGGGTTTCCTCAGCAATCTTCTCCGCTTCGTACTCGTCGGGCAGGATCGGCGGGGTCTCGGCCTTGTTGAGCACTTCCAACTGGTCGCCGACGACTTCAATTTCGCCGGTCGGCAGTTTCGGGTTGGGGTCGCCGGCTCGTGTTCGCACCTTCCCGGTGACGGCGATCACATCCTCGCGCCGCAGGCCCCGGCCGGCCGTCACGACATCACCGGCAACATACTCCAGATTGAACACGACCTGCGTCAGGCCGTCGCGGTCGCGAAGGTCGATAAAGATCAGACCCTTGCCCTGATCGCGGTAAGTGTTGACCCAGCCGCAGAGAGTGACGGTCTGGCTGGCGTGTTCGGCCCGTAATTCGCCGCACGTGTGTGTGCGTTTGAGCATGGAGAGGAACCTTCCTGAATGAACGAGGTGCAAAGACGGCCTCAATTTTTGTGAGAAGCGGACATCGTAGGAGTGCCGACCGTCTTCGTCACATCCGGCCGAGTCGCATGTGATTCGGCATGATGGCCACAATCCGCGTATTCTACCGTCGCTGAGATGTGAGAACGCACCCATGGCCACAGCAACGGCACAACATTCTGAAAAGCGTACGAACGCAGTCAATGCACCGGCAATCCTTTTCACAGCATTCGAACCGAGCGGTGATGCTCATGCTGCACCAGTCATCCGCGCACTGCGGGAAAGGACGCCGAATCTGCGCATTTATGCGTGGGGCGGACCAAAGATGGAAGCAGCCGGTGCGACCATTGTCGAGCGCACCGCCGAAGATGGCGCAATGGGCCTCAATTCCCTCAGCAAAGTGCTGACCATCCGCAAGCACATCAGCGCCATCAAGCGTTGGGCACGGCAATACCGCGTCATCGGCCACGTGCCGGTGGATTCGCCGGCGGCCAACTTCCCCATCTGCAAGATCATGCGAAGAAACGGCACGCGCGTGATCCATCTCGTCGCCCCTCAGATTTGGGCCTGGGGACGCTGGCGCATCGGGAAACTCCGCAGGCGCACGAACATGGTCCTGTGTTTGCTGCCGTTTGAAGAGCAATGGTTCAATGACCGCCAGGTTCCGGCCCGCTTCATCGGCCACCCCATCATCAATCGTGAACTTGACATTAAATCGCTGCGCAAACACACCCATGGCCTGCCGCAGGGTTCGCCCCGAATGGCAATCTTTCCTGGATCACGCAGCAGCGAGGTCCGGACCAATTTGTCATTGCTCGTTAACGCCTACGCAGAACTTCAATCCCGTCACGCGGGTATGGGCGGTGTCATTGTGGCTGCCAACCCGGCACTGGCGAAGCTGATTCGTTCGAAGATCCGAGTGTTTCCCACTGGCCTGCACCTGCTGACTGGTCAGAGCGATGAGGTGATCTACTGGTGTGATTTCGCCTTGGCCGTCTCTGGGACCGTCTCTCTGGACATCACCCGGCAGCAGAAGCCCATGATCGGTGTGTACAAGACCGGCATCATTTCATGGTTGGGCGCAAAGGTCCTGCTGCGCACGCCGTTTCGACTGTTACCAAATCTCATCGCCGATCGGGAACTCTGTCCAGAATTCATCCCGCATGTTGGTGGGTGCATGCCGATCGTCCACGAAGCGACCAGGTTGATTGACGATTCAAAAATTGGTGCAATTCAGAGTGAAGGGTTGCGCCGGGTAGCTCTACGATTTGCCAACAAACGACCGGCAGAAGAGGCGGCTCACTTGATCATGCAGTCGATCAAGACGCACGGCTCAACCGTGTAGGCCGGATCCTCATCCCGCCTGTACACACAAGGGACGACCACCTCGCTACCATTGCAGCATGTCACCACTGCGCCGCCAATTACCCAATGGGTTGACGATGCTTCGCCTGGTGATCGCTGGCGGATTCTTTGCCACGCTCAACCTCTACCGCTTTCCCGACCAAAATACACTCTGGGCTAACGTCGCCATCGGGCTGTTCATCCTTGCTGCCTCAACGGACTGGCTGGATGGGTACCTGGCGCGGCGATGGCAGGTGGAGTCGGTGTTCGGCAGGATCATGGACCCGTTCTGTGACAAGGTGCTGGTGCTGGGCGGTTTCATCTATCTTGCCGGTCCTCGTTTTGCCGTGGCTCCAGTACCGGAGGCGGAGGCCTTGATCGTCACGACCGCAAGCGGGGTGTATCCGTGGATGGTCGTGGTCATCTTCGCTCGCGAACTGCTGGTCACAAGCATTCGCGGCGCATTGGAAGCAATGGGCATCAGCGGGCAGGCAAAAACTTCCGGCAAGCTAAAAATGATTCTGCAGTCCATCACCATTCCCGTGGTGATCTTCATCGCGGTGAACCTCAATCCCACGGAATACATCTGGGCCGCCTGGATTCGCGACATCTTCGTGTACGCAACAGTCATCGTCACCATCTGGTCGGGCGTGCCGTATGTCGTCGGCCTCAAGCAGATTCTGCAAGCCCAAAAGCGAGCGGACGAAGCTGCCACATGAAACTGCAGGTGCTGTTACTGACCGCCGGAGGGTTGGGGCGCATCAAGCCCGCGCCGGGCACGTGGGGATCGCTCCCGCCCGTAGTACTCGCGTTTGCGATGGCATCGCTGGCAATTCCCAACTGGATGACCACAGTTTCGCTTGGTCTATTTGGGCTGGCTTTTTCAATCGCCTGTGTACGCTTCGGGGAACTGGGTGAAGCGGTCTTTGGGAAGAAGGATGCGTCGGAGATCGTCGCCGATGAAGTCGCCGGGCAATGCATCGCGCTGATGTTCCTTCCGTGGCGGCTCCCGGTGGACGGCGACGCGTGGCTGTGGAACGCAGGGCTTGCCATCATTGCGTTCGGGGCATTTCGCTTGTTTGACATCACCAAGCCCCCACCCGCGAATCGCTTGCAGGAGTTGCCCGCTGGCTGGGGCGTACTGGTGGATGACCTGGTCGCAGGCGTGTACGCCTTGCTGTTGATGCAAGTTGGTTTGTGGCTGGTGTTGGTGCTGTAGATGCAGCGTTTTTTCCATGCTGACATTGCCGACGCTGTGATGGATGGCATCGCGCGTTACACAGACGCGCTGGATGCTGAACACGCTGTGCACGGCGTGGATGCAATGGATGAACTTGAGCTGCATCCGATTGTTGCACACGGTTTGACCGCAACAGGGTTCGGCGTGCATCGTGAAGTGCGTTACCAGGCTGACCGCAAGAAACGCAAGGCGAGCGAGGGTGAACGATGCGATTTCGTCCTCACACCCGACGGCAGGCCGCTGCGGCAACCGGACGCAGCAGCAACGTTGTTTGATTCACCGGATGCAGTCGATCTGGATGACGCGTACTGGTTGGAGGCGAAGGTCGTCGCCCAGTTCACGACCGAAG
>PWVT01000191.1 GCA_003562195.1 Phycisphaeraceae bacterium
CGCTGGCTTGGCGACGCGGGCCACATCATCGCCCTCGTCAAGCCGCACTATGAACTGGATGATGCGGAGAAGGCCGAGTTGCTGTGTGAAGGGAGACTCGATCCGGCTGACGCTGAGCGGGTGCTTGAGCGAGTCTTGGAACAGATGCCGCAGTGGGGCTCGACACCGTTGCGATGGACGCGGTCGCCTATCACTGGCGGGAAATCCAGCAAGAAGCGCAAAGGGGCGGGGAACGTCGAGTTTCTGGTGCTGGCGCAGCCGCAAACTGCAGATAATGCAAGTCGATAACACCCGCCCAATCGGCTAAAATGAGATCTACCATTTATGGCCGATACCCCACAAAATAACGCACCGATTCCGCCCGATGATGCCATCCCAACCCCGGGCGGTCACATCGTTGATTACGCCATTGAGCGAGAGCTTCATGAGAGCTACCTCACCTATGCAATGTCCACCATCATGGATCGCGCGTTGCCAGATGTACGCGATGGCCTCAAGCCATCGCAGCGGCGAATTCTCGTGGCGATGCATGACCTGAATCTCACTCCCGGCCGTTCATACCGCAAGTGCGCGAAAATCGCGGGTGATACGTCCGGCAACTACCACCCCCATGGCGAGTCGGTCATCTACCCAACCTTGGTCAACATGGCCCAAGACTGGAAGATCCGCGTGCCATTGGTGGATAAGCAAGGCAACTTTGGCTCGATCGACGGCGATCCGCCCGCAGCCATGCGTTACACCGAAGCGCGTATGACTGCCGCGACGGTCGCGATGCTTGAGGACATCAAGTTCGAAACGGTTGACTTCAAAGCCAACTACGATGAAACTCGCCAGGAACCCGCGGTCCTGCCCGCGAAATTTCCGAACCTGTTGATCAATGGTTCGAGCGGCATTGCAGTCGGTATGGCATCATCCATCCCGCCGCACAATGTCCTTGAAATGTGCGACGCGATCATTGCGATGATCGAAAATCCGGAGATCGACCTCGCCGGATTGATGGAGCACGTCAAGGGGCCGGACTTTCCCACCGGCGGCATCATCATCGGTCGGGCGGGCATCATGGAAGCGTATTCGACCGGCCGAGGCCGCATCGTTGTGCGCGGCAAGGTCCATCATGAGACGATTGGGAACCGCGAGACGATCGTCATCGATGAGATCCCGTATCAAGTCGTCCAGAACAATCTGATTGAGAAGATTGTTGAAGCGGCGAAGTCGGGTCGTATTCAGGACATCGCTGACGTCAAGAACTTCTCCGGTAAGACGCATCGCACGCGCATCGTTGTCTATCTCAAGCGGGGCGGCGACCCGGATGTGGTAGAGAAGCAGCTTTACCAGTACACGCCGCTGCAATCGACGTACTCGATCATCAATATCGCGTTGGTGAATAAACGGCCGCGCACACTTTCACTGCGGCAGATGATTTGCTGCTTCATTGACCACCGCAAGGATGTCATCCGCAGGCGGACCGAGTACCTGCTGCGTGAAGCGAAGAAGCAGGCGCACAAGTTGGAGGGCCTGATCTACGCGGTATGCGACATTGACGAAGTCATCGCGCTGATTCGCAGCTCGAAGACGCGCGAAGAGGCGATTGACAAGTTGATGGAGCGGCGATTCCGCATTCCCACGGATCATCCATACGCGCCGCTCATTCCGCAGCGGCTCATTGACCGTTCCCAAGCAGGGGACGGCGTGGCACTCACGCGCGTGCAGGCGGAGAGTATCGGCGCGTTCCGCCTGATCCAGTTGGTCGGCCTTGAAATCGAAAAACTCACCGGCGAGTACGCCAAAATCCTCGAAGAGATCGACGGATACGAGCGCATCCTTGCCGACGAGCGCCTCGTGCTGGACATCATCCGCGAAGACTGCGAGGAAATGAAAGAGAAGTTCGGCACGCCGCGCAAGACGGAATTTGTGGATGTCGAAGCGGAAGATTTCGACATCGGCGACCTCATCGCTGAGCACCCGGTCGTCGTCACGATCTCGCATCAGGGTTATGTGAAGCGCCTGCCGATTGACACCTACAAGGAGCAGCAGCGCGGCGGTCGCGGCATCAAGGCGTCCGATTCGCGCGATGGCGATTTCATCGAACAGTTGTTCGTCGCCTCGTCGCACGACGATCTGCTGTGCTTCACCAACACCGGTCGCGTCTTTCGCAAGAAGGTGTATCAGATCCCAGAGATGTCGCGAACCAGCAAGGGCCGTGCAATCGTCAATCTGCTTGAGTTGCGGCAGGATGAACGTGTGCTTGCGTTCCTCAATATCCATGACTTTGAGCAGTCCGAGGACTACCTGTTTTTCGCCACTGCCCAGGGACGCGTCAAGCGCTCTAGTTTGAAGGACTTTCGAAACATCAACCGTGGCGGCATCATCGCAGTGAACCTCAACGAGGGCGACCGCCTCATCGATGTAGTGTACACCACCGGTGAGAATCATGTGCTGCTTTCCACAGCGCAAGGAATGGCGATTCGGTTCGATGAGAACGACTCACGTGTCATGGGCCGAAATGCCGCGGGCGTGAAGGGCATTGATCTTGCGAAGGGCGATGAAGTCGTCGGCCTTGTCCGCGTGCATGATGATGCTGATTTGCTCACGGTGACTGAGAATGGCTACGGCAAGCGGACGCCGATGCTGGAATACCTCGTGCAAAGCGAGGACGGCTCAACCCGCGCGCAAAACCGTGGTGGCAAGGGACGACGGGATATTCGCACCACTGATCGCAACGGGTTGGTCGTGACGATCCGATGTGTGAAAGAGGCTGATAGTCTGATGTTCATCAGTGCCGGCGGCATGATCGTTCGCGTCGGCGCTGAGTCTGTCCGTCAGATCGGCCGCAATACGCAGGGTGTACGCCTGGTCAACTTGAAAGATGGCGATCGGTTGATCGCAGCAGCACGTGTTGTCGAATCTGAAGACAACGGCGATGTTGAGGCGGAAATCGACGCTGGCGAAGCCGATCACACAGCGTAAATGAAAGGCAATTCGGGCAATCGACTTGGAGGCGAGATGTGCATCTTGACAGACTGCTGACTTCCTGACTTATGCCACTCACTCTACGCCGGACCAATCACGAGACACGGATGGAGATCATGCCGCTGATTGACGTGATCTTCCTGCTACTGACATTTTTCATTTATGCAATGGTGCTGGTCGTGCGAGCGGAGTTGGTGCCGATGGAAATGCGCGAGTTTGCCTCAGGCGTAGCGGCTCAACCATCGCCAGCAGTTACCATTAGTATCGACTCCTCCGGCGAACTGTTTCTCGATCGCGTCGTCATTGCAATGGAAGACGTGCTTGAGGAAGTGCAGCAGGTCGTCGCTGAGCGGCCGGAGACGGTTGTGTACATCGCAGCGGATGAACGTGGTGATGCAGATCGCCTGCCGCTGTTTTTTGAACTTTACGATCGGCTTGCGAATGCCGGACTCGACATACGCCTTGTCGGCAAACCGGGTGAATCTGCTCAGGAATGAATCACGTCGTTGCTGTTGTGTGCGGCTCGGCAAGAGCGACAACTGCCCAAGTGACACCCAACCACGCCAAAATGGATGGGTACTGGTTCCACCGCGGCAGTTCATAATGATGCATGGCGAACATGGTGATCATGAACGCGCCGAAAAGCCCGATACAAAGACCGACACCCAGATTTGTCAACACGAGGCGCTTTCGACGGAAGATTGTCGCGGTAATGAGCAGCAGACCTGCTGTCCACTCGATGATGGCGATCAGCCACTGTGAAGCGTAAGCGAATGTGAGCACAGTACCGGGATTCGTCGAGGCATCGCCGAATGGAATCAACATCCATTCCCACACTGGTACAAACTGCATTGGAATGCGATCATGCACAAAGGTGGGGATGACGCTGCCGAAGCCAGCAACCAACATGAACAGACCAAGCACGGCAGTCATGATTGCGGGGACTGGAGATTTTGATACATCCATCGGTGGCTGACCCCGACTTCAACGTGGCCCAATGAAGATTCCGCCAAACAAGATGCGCCTCCGGCTGACGGTCCGAAAGCGGGTGAAGGGATTCGAACCCTCGACATTCACGTTGGCAACGTGACGCTCTACCACTGAGCTACACCCGCAAGAGTGAGAATGCAAAGGATAGCAATACACGGCCGCATGGCAAGCCCTCGGCAGAATGCTTTATGCCATCGCCTGCGGCGGGTATTCTATCGGTGCATATGGGTTATGACATCGTCCAATTCGAGTCCACGCCGAACCCCAATGCGGTGAAAATCTGGCTGGATCAACCGATCAGCGATCGGCCAAGAAGCTTTCTCAATGCTGAAATGGCGAGCGAAGACCCCATCGCCCGTGATTTGTTCGAGCAAGCGGGCATCGTCACCGCTCTGTTCAATGGCCAATGGCTGAGTGTGAACAAATCCCCTGAAGCCGACTGGCCGACTGTCAAGAAGAACGTCCGGGCAGTGCTGGCCAAGGCGGCAAGAGGGTTATGACGCCCAGTCGCGATGCTCGATTCACGGACGATCTGGCTGCGTGGTTCAGCAGTGCTGCGCGTGATCTTCCATGGAGGCGCAGCCGCAATGGCTACGCCGCACTTGTGTCCGAAGCGATGCTTCAGCAGACGCAGGTGTCTCGTGTAATCGAAAAGTTCAGTACCTTCATGGAGCGTTTCCCAACGGTCCAATCCCTCGCAAACGCTGAAGAGCAGCAGGTGCTTGCGGCCTGGCAGGGCTTGGGATACTACCGACGTGCACGACATCTGCACGCAGCTGCGAAGAAAATTATGACGGACTACGATGGCCAGGTGCCCCGCGATGTTGTACAGCTCCGCACACTTCCCGGAGTTGGTCGATACACGGCAGGAGCCATTGCGTCAATTGTATTCAGCCACCCGGAGCCAATCGTTGATGGAAACGTGCAGCGACTTCTCGCGCGACTCGATGCTCGTCACAGCCCGCCTGTCGAGGAAATCTGGATACGGGCAGAACAGTTGGTTCGGGTGGCAGAGAAGCCGGGTGTGTTTAACGAAGCAATGATGGAACTGGGCGCGACGATCTGCACGCCCAAATCACCGCGATGCGATGCGTGCCCCGTTGCCCAGCACTGTTCCGCGCGCAAGCGCAAGATGCAAAGTGAAATCCCCGTACCCAAAGCTGCTCCACGACAGGAGCATGTACACCATCATGCAGTTGTTGTCATGCGCCGCAATCTGCTGCTCGTGGAACAGCGACCTGAAACGGGATTGTGGTCGAACATGTGGCAGGTTCCGACGTTTGAATCCATGACTGCGCTGTCTGCACAATCCTTGGCCGAGCAGTTGAAATTTCGCGTCAATGATTTAACCAAGCGTGAGTCATTTACGCACATGACGACGCATCGTCGCATCTCATTTCACGTGTTTGCCGGGAGAACTCGCGCACGTCGCGGGCATTGGCTGCAGATTGATGACACTGGTGAGCTGCCCATGAGTGCGGCTCAGCGACGCATTCTCGATTTGGCTCAGCAGTGGTTCGCAACGCCTGTGTAAATCACCCGGCTGCGGCAGTACGTGGCATTGTGGTTTCAGTACCGGAATCAGGATCGGTTGAACCGTTCTTCCGCGATTGGCTTGATTGTGATGAAGGATAGCTGATGCGGCCATGGTGAACGGCGCACAAGCGATTGATGATGGCGTCTTCGATCAGGCCCAGTTCGCGGAAGGTCAAGTCGCATTGATTGAACTGACCATCCATCAACCGCTTGCGCGACATTTCACGCACCAGACTTTCGATGCGGCTGGGGTTGGGTTCAGCCATAGCGCGAGTTGCGGACTCCACCGCGTCGGAAAGCATCAAGATAGCGGCCTCCTTCGTGGTGGGCTTTGGCCCTGGATAACGAAACTCAAATTCAGCGATCTCACCTTTTTCGCTCTGCTTGGCCTGAGTCTTGGCGGCGTGGTAGAAGTACTCAACAAGCGTCGTGCCGTGGTGTGATTCGATGAAATGCTGCAACGTGCGCGGCAGGTTGTATTCCTTGGCGAGTTCGACACCGTCCTTGACATGACCCACGATCACTAACAGGCTCATGGCCGGGCTGAGCTTGTCATGCTTATTCACTCCGCCGGCTTGGTTCTCCACGAAGTATTCCGGTTTGTTCATCTTGCCGATGTCGTGATACATCGCACCGACGTACACCAGAAGACTGTCTGCACCGATAGCATCGGCGGCGGCCTCGGCCACATTCGCGACCTGGAGCGAATGGTTGTACGTGCCTGGTGCTGTTTGCTGAAGCTGGCGAAGCAGTGGCTGCTTGGGATCGCGTAATTCGGCGAGGGTCATGCCGGTGGTTATGTCAAACAGCCGTTCGATGCTCGGCAGGATGCCAAGCACAAGAAAGCCAACCGCGAAGGCAGCAACGACAGACCAAAGCGTGTTCCAGAGGATCTCGCCGAACGCGCCAGGAACCAGCGGCATCTCAAACAACCCGAGCATCAATGTACCGATCCCGAGGACGATTGCCGTGAAAGTTGCTGCACTAATCAAGCTGTTTCGGTGTCGTACATCACGGAGCTGAATAATTGCCGTGCCGCAGCCGGCGATCAGCAACACGAACCAGGCAAGGCCATTGTTTAACGCGAGTGTAACCAACAGCGCCTGCGTGCACCCGAGAATCAATGCGAGTCGCGCATCGTACGCCAATAGGACGATGATTGTTACGAACAGTGTCGGTGCAATAGCGGCGGCAAAGACAAGATTCGGCGCCTGCGTTGTGATCAGCACCGACAATCCCAACATGGCGATCATGAGTGCTGTCACCGTACCAATGCGTAAAACGTTGGTGATGATGCGCGGATACGCCATGACAATGTAGGTGGAAAGAAACACCACCAGGATGCCCAACAAACCAAGCATGGCTGCTCGCGGACCCCAACGCTCGCTCCACGGTGCATAAGCAAGAAAGTGCCGTGCCTCAGCCAGCGTCTCTTCGTATTGATTCGCGCTGAGTACATCACCGCGACGGTACAGTATTTCACCACGACGATGTTCGACCATGACCGGTTCGACCGCCTCGGCTGCTGCTTCTGCCATTGCTTCAGTGCGCTCTTGGGAATGTACAAGCGTCGGCTGGGCGTCAATGGCAATCCTCGCTGCAACGTGTGATGCCACAGACGTTGGGAAGCCCGCTGCGGTGACCACATCGCGCAGTCGTGAACGAAGTTCCGCACGTGCATCACTACGTAGCTCAATCGGCTGGCCGTCGAACGGTTGAAGCAGATCGCCATCCGGCAGTATCATCGCACGATTAAACGTCGTCATGAAGACTTGGAATTCCTGGCTCGTGAGCAGGGGCCTCTGGCGGAGTTCCTCCATGGTCAGCCGAGTCACCCATGATTGCCACTGCTGGGTAGCTTCACCGTCCTCAACAAACTCCTGCAACACGCTCAGACCTTCTTCAGTGAGTTGAAACTCCTGGATCAACTCGCCACTGATTTCATCAAGCGTGGTCTTGCCTGCAACCGCTCTTGGCAGGCCGGTAAGGGCTGCTCGGAGTCGTCGAAGGTAAGAGCTGTTCGACTCGTAGACACGTGGGGTGGCCAAACGTGCCTCTTCGCGGCGGGTCTCTGTGGCACGAAA
>PWVT01000053.1 GCA_003562195.1 Phycisphaeraceae bacterium
CATGGTCTCACCGCAGACCCCACCCGAGGGACTGGAAGTCAAGCGGCTGCTGGTCGCTGCGGGCGTGGACATTGCCAAGGAGTACTACCTGGCGATCACCGAAGACCGCGCCAACAACACCAACACGCTGATCGCCTCGGCTGACGGCGGCGTCGAGATCGAAACGGTGGCGGAGGAGAACCCCGACGCGATTCATAAGGTGCCTCTGCATCCACTGATGGGATTGCAGGGTTTTCAGGCACGCGACCTAGCATTCAAACTTGGCTTCACCGGAAAGCAGGTGAATCAGGCGGTCGATGTGATGATGCGACTCGCCAAGCTGTTTCTGGACAAGGATGCATCGCTTGCGGAAATCAACCCGCTTATCGTTACGCCGCCTGATGATAAGCATCCTGATGGCGAGGTGCTGGCGATCGATGCGAAGTTCAACTTCGATGACAACGCGCTATTTCGTCACAAGGACATCGCGGAGCTTTTTGACCCGACGGAAGAGAACCCCGCTGAACTGCGTGCCAACAAGTTCGGCCTGACGTACATCGCGCTCGATGGAAACATCGGTTGCCTGGTGAATGGTGCAGGGTTAGCGATGGCGACGATGGACATCATCAAACTCCACGGAGGCGACCCGGCCAACTTCCTTGACGTCGGCGGTAGTGCGACCGAGGAGGCCGTTACAGAGGCGTTCCGGATTATTCTTTCCGACAATGCGGTCGAAGGCGTACTTGTCAATATCTTTGGTGGCATTATGCAGTGCGATATCATCGCTCGCGCAATTGTCAATGCTGCGAAGGAAGTTGGGTTTACGGTGCCTCTGGTTGTGCGGCTGGAAGGGACGAATGTCGAACAGGCGCGACAGGTTCTCGAAGATGCAAAATCAGACATTCCGACCATGCAGACAGCTAATGACCTGACGGACGCTGCCAAAAAAGTTGCTACTGCTGTTGCAGCTTGAGCATTCCAAGTCGATCAGTGCCAATGGTGCCTGTCGACACAGTGGATCCATCACTGGATGCTCACCCAATCCAGCCACGACGACGAGCGTTGTCCATATGTGTCTGAAGGGTTGCACCTGGACAGGCCGTACTTGCCGTTTCCCACTCTCGGTGGGTGGCAATACGGTTGATTGGCACGCGGTGCGTACGCATTAAGCTGTTGAGATAGCTGTTGAGTGATTCAAGCTGACGAGTACTTGGGGACTGCTGGTCAAAATTTCCCAGCAGTAGCACTCCGATATTGCCCTCGTTGTGATTGCCGACATGTGCGCCTTGGAACCCGATTGGCCGCCCTTCCCAGATTCGGCCAGCACGGTCGATGATGTAGTGATACCCGATGTCACCCCAGCCGCGATTATCACGATGAAAGCGACGAATGGATTCAATCCGGTTGACGGAATTGCGTTCATCCATGTCATAAAAGGCACTCATCCCGTCGTGGTGGACGGTAATGAAATTGATCGGGGTCATGCGGTTCATCCGAGCAGGGACGAAGCTGGCGGAGGCCCACTGCGTGCGGGGTAACACGCCTGATGGTGCGGAGGGCGCTGGCCGCGGGGTTGGCGTTGCCACTGGCGGTGATGTAGGCGATGGCGTATGCGACGGGCTGGTGTCTCGTGGCCGCCAGACTGGCCCCGGGAGGGAACTGGTCGTGGTTTGTGAGGCAGCACATCCACCGAGTAGGGTTGAGAGTCCGAGAAACAAGAATGCGCGTCGAGCTTGACGCGTTGATTCGCGTTGCTCC
This sequence comes from Phycisphaeraceae bacterium, assembly GCA_003562195.1. Lineage (GTDB taxonomy): Bacteria > Planctomycetota > Phycisphaerae > Phycisphaerales > SM1A02 > PWVT01. The sequence continues at coordinate 1,738 of PWVT01000053.1, forward strand.
TCGTTGGCGGCAGGTCGTGTGTCGTGGGTAGGTGGCATAATGCAAAGACCCATAAGTCGCTGAAAAACGCGGCTTTTCAAAGGCCGTATCGTCAGACGAGCTTGTCTGGCTTCAGTATATGATTCAATCGGCACGCGGCTGCGAGATGCGGCAATTTCAAGGAAGTCGATCTGGTGACTGGCCGATGAAAGGTGATACATCGGGGGCAATGGCTGCCTCTGATCCTGAATTAGGCCACGATGCTAAGAGTCCCCACCCATCTTGCTCGCCCAGGCATGCGCCTTGCTGCAGAGGTGCTTCATCCCACGCGCGGCAACGTACTGCTTCGCTGGGGTTTCAAGTTACAGAAGTCCATCATCGAAAAGCTACGCGAGTTGCGGATTCGTGAAGTCTGGGTGCAATACCCCGGCACCGATGAAATCCGTGAGTTCATTTCACCATCCATTTTGCGAAAACGGGGTGAAGTGGTCACTATGGTCGCTGAGCTATTCGATCAAGTGCATCGGAACGCACATGTCCAGCTTCAGTTTGATGAGTTTCACCGCGTCTTTCGGGAACTCGTCGAGGCAATTCTGGCTGACCCGACGGCCTCGGCGTACATCATTGAAATGGGAGGGTACGCCCGAAATGAACTGCGCCATAGTGCTGAAGTTTGCTTCCTCAGTTTACTGCTGGGCATCAAACTCCAAGCGTATCTCGTTAATCAGCGAAAGCGGTTGTCACCGAAAATTGCTCGAGATGTGAGTTGCCTGGCACTTGGCGGAATGCTTCATGACATCGGCTATATGACGATCGACAAGAAAGTCGTCGACCGCTACAACAAGATCGGCGACCAGGACGATCCGGAATGGCGTTCTCATGTCAAGGCAGGGTATGAACTTGTCAATGGTGCTGTCCGACCAGCCGTGGCGGGTATCATCGCACAACACCACCAGCACTTCGATGGGAGTGGCTTCCCAGAGCTTGAGGATGATCGCGGCATTCGCCGCGGCCTGATAGGCAATGAGATTCATGTGTTTGCCCGTATCGTTAGCGTGGCGAATCAATTTGATCGATTGCTCAATCCCGGCGAGGGCGAACCGCCGCCGCGTGTTCGTGCATTGCGCCAAATGCTTACTGCACCGCTGTCTGCAAGGTTTGACCCGGTCGTTCTTGCTGCGCTGCCGCAGGTAGTTCCAGCGTATCCACCGGGCGCGATCCTGCGACTATCCAACGGTGAACAGGTGGTGGTGCTGAAATGGCATCCACCCGATCCCTGCCGTCCGCTTGTACAACCATTGCCCGAGGATGCGTTTGATCGTCTGACAAGCGATAATATAGAGGCGATGCCGCCATACGACCTCCGCGAGCGGACCGATCTGATGATTGTCGAGCAGGATGGCCAGGATGTTCGTGAGGACAATTTCATCGTGTCGAAGGGTGTGCACCACCGCTGGCTGTCGCAGCGAGCAGAGAAGCAGATGATGCACAACCATCAATCATGTGCAGGTTCCGGGCCGGCAAACGGGGTTGAATCTCCAACCGGTGGGCCGGCTGCGCAGGAATCAGACCCCGGCTCTGAAGCGGCCTGAATGTGGCTTGAGGAGCATTTTCACTGCCCTCGTGAAAGGGATAAATCGACGCGGTGCGACTATAATCTGACATCGCATTTTCCTCTTCACAGAACACAGTTGATACCATGGCAGAAACCCTGCACGGCTCACCCGAACTGGCAGTTGATAACTACACCTCAGAGTCAATCCAGGTCCTTGAAGGTCTGGCTGCGATTCGCAAGCGACCCGGCATGTACGTTGGTGGCGTGGGGCTTTCCGCCCTCCATCACCTGGTGTACGAATGTGTCGATAACTCCATTGATGAGGTCATGGCTGGACATGCGACGATGGTCACTGTCCGCCTTGGCGTTGACGGTTCATGTACCGTGATTGACGACGGGCGTGGCATGCCGGTGGACCCGATGAAACACGAGAATACCGCCATCCACGGTCGGCCGGCGGTTGAGGTCATCATGACCGAGGTCCATGCTGGTGGGAAGTTTGATGGCAATGTCTACAAAGTTTCCGGCGGCCTGCACGGAGTTGGGGTCAAGTGCGTCAATGCGTTATCGAAGTGGACTGAAGTCGAGGTGGTCAAGGATGCAAAGGTCTATCTCATTACCTTCGCTCGCGGTGAAATCGTCAAGCCACTGCACGTAGTCGTTGAGCGCGACCAAGCCAAGGAGAAGACCACGGCTAAGAGTGGTACGAAGATCAGCTTCCTGCCCGACCCGGAGATTTTTCCCGACACGGAGTTTCGCTATGACACGCTAGAACATCGACTGCGTGAATTGGCATACCTCAATCCAGGCGTTGCCATACGGTTGATTGATGAACGTGTGGATAAAGACGGCAAGCTTCGTAGCGAGACATTTCACTTCGAGGACGGCCTGCTTGGATACGTCAAGCATCTGAACAAAGCCAAGACGGTACACAGCCCGGCTATCCGCATGACGCGTGATGATGACGAGACTGGCATCTCTTGCGACATCGCACTTCAGTACACTGACTCCACCAACGAAGTGCTAATGGCCTTCGGAAACAACATCATGAACCCCGATGGTGGTACCCATGTTGCGGGGTTCAAGACATCGTTGACGCGCACGATTAACAACTATGCCAAGCGCATGAACATCATCAAGGGCACCATGCCGACTGGTGAGGACCTGCGTGAAGGACTGACTGCGGTGATTTCCGTCAAATTGCCGGAGCCGCAGTTCAACAACCAGACGAAGGAAAAGCTTCTGAATCCCGAGGCGGAAGGGTTTGTTTCGTCTGCAATCGGTGAGGGCTTGGGCGCATGGTTGGAGGAACATCCCAACGAAGCTAAGAAAATCTGTCTCAAGGCCGTTCTTGCCGCTCAAGCGCGCGAGGCAGCACGGAAAGCCCGTGAACTCATCAAGCGAAAGGGAGCGCTGGAAAGTGGCGGTATGCCGCAGAAACTTGCGGATTGCGCCACGAATGATGTCGACAAGTCGGAAATCTTCATCGTCGAAGGCGATTCTGCAGGAGGCAGCGCCAAGCAGGGCCGCGATCATGAAACGCAAGCCATTCTGCCCCTCAAGGGCAAGATCCTCAACGTTGAGAAGGCACGCATCGACAAGATTCTCGGCTTCGAAGAAATTCGCATCCTCATTCAGGCGCTGCAGACCGGCATCGGTGAGGATTTCGATATCTCCAAACTGCGCTACGGCCGCATCATCATCATGACTGATGCCGATGTGGACGGTTCGCACATTCGCACGCTGCTGCTGACATTCTTTTTCCGCCAAATGCCGGAACTGATCAAGCAGGGTAAGGTGTTCCTTGCACAGCCGCCGCTCTATCAGGTTACGCGCAATAAGAAGAGCCAGTACGTGCTCAATGAGCAGAAAATGGCCAAAGTGCTGACTGATCTTGCACTTGGTAACGCAATTCTGGTTATTCGCGACGACCATGGTGACGAGCAATCCCGTATTGAAGGCGATGAACTGGCCAGGTTGATCAAGCATCTGACCCGTCTCCAGGAATTGGTCGCTGTTGCAGAGCGACGCGGCACACCGTTCGCACGGCTGCTTGAGGCACGTGCGAATGATCCTGACGGCCAGAACCGCCTCCCTTTGTACCGACTGAGTTGGCCCGGCAACGAAGTAATGTGTTGGTCAGAGGAGGAAGCTCGCGAAATTATCAAGTCCAAGGAGTTGATCTTGGATGACCTCGAAAGTACGGGTGGCGGTGCAAATGGTGAGCAAAATCGCCGTGTCACCTTGCGAGAGCTCCATGAAAACCGTGAACTACAGGTCCTGTTTACGAAGCTCGCCGAGTGTAGGATTGAAATTGATGATTACACACTTGTGCAGCAGGAAGCCATCACTGGCGAAAAACTGCCCACGCGCTTCGCTTGGGTTGTTGAGCCGGGAACGGAGAAAGAATCGTACTCCGACGTGCCCAATATTCCTTCCATCCTGACGGTATTGCACGAAGTGGGCCGCCGCGGCATTGAACTCAAGCGGTACAAGGGGCTTGGTGAAATGAATGCGGAGGAGCTGTGGGACACGACCATGGATCCCGGCAAGCGTACGCTGCTGCGGGTCACATGGGACACTGCATCCAACGCGGAGCAACTGTTCACCACGCTCATGGGTGAGCATGTTGAGACACGCAGAGCATACATCGAAGATCACGCCCTAGAGGTCAAGAATCTCGACGTTTAGATTCCTCGTCACCCAGTGTACTTTTGTGCTATACCACGTGCATGTCCGCACAGTTGCATCGCATTGCATGGATTGGAACAGGGGTCATGGGGTTGCCCATGGCCAGCCATCTATTAGCAGCCGGTTATCAGATTTCGGTGTTCAATCGTACGCGGTCGCGCGCCGAGCCATTGCTTGAGCAAGGTGCGGTATGGGCCGAGTCTGCCGCAGCGGCGGCCGACGGTGCGGACGTTGCGATCTCCATGGTGGGCTACCCTGACGATGTTCGTGCGACCCACCTGGGCGAGGCAGGTACGCTCGCGGCCGCGTACCCGCCCCAGCTTCTCGTCGACATGACCACCAGTCGGCCGAGTCTTGCGGTCCACATCGCGCGCGAAGCGAAAAGGCGTGGCGTGGGCTCGCTTGACGCGCCGGTGAGCGGCGGTGATGTCGGCGCGCGCAATGCGACCTTGTCGATCATGGTGGGTGGGGTGGAGGAGCATTTTCAACGCGCTCAGCAACTGTTTGAAGTGCTTGGAAAGTCGGTCGTCTATCAAGGCGAAGCCGGTATGGGCCAGCACACGAAGATGGTAAACCAGGTGCTGATTGCGACGAACATGATCGGCGTCTGCGAGGGTTTGCTGTACGCACGAAAGGCGGGGCTCGATCCGTTGAAGGTCATTGAGTCTGTTGGTGGTGGTGCAGCCGGCTCATGGTCGATCAATAACCTTGCCCCGCGCATGCTTCGCCGCGATTTTGAGCCGGGCTTCTATGTTGAACACTTCATCAAGGATCTGTCGATCGCTTTGGACGAGGCCTCCCGGATGTCGCTTGCGCTTCCCGGCTTGGCACTTGCGCGTCAACTGTACGAAGCGGTAAACGCACATGGTCACGGACGCGCTGGCACCCAGGCGTTACTGCTCGCCCTTGAGCAACTGAATGCCCTCCAGCTTTCGTCCGATTGAGTGGTAGTTTCAGTATCCGGCCCCACCCGGATTCGGCCTTATGCCGATGATGAGCCATTGATCGTTTGTCATACCACTCTCGTTACGAACATCTGCTACAGATTTTCTGAATCGCCACTTGCCTCAGGGCGATGAGCGGACCACCATTAGGCAGGAGTCAACCACGATGCCAGTGCAAATGGAATTGTCGCGAATCTTCATCCGCGAAATGGCGGATATGCAAATCATCGAGCTCACCGAAGTTGATGGTGAACGCACATTTCCTATTGTCATCGGCCTTCCTGAAGCGTTCGCGATTGAGCGACGGCTGAAAGGTATCGAGATTCCTCGACCGCAAACGCATGATCTGCTCGCGTCGATTATCCGTGAGCTTGGTGGTACTCTCAAGCGCATTGTGATCAACGATCTGGCGGAGGGGACATTTTTCGCACAGTTGATCGTTGAGCAGGACGGCGAAGAGTTTGAGATTGACTCAAGGCCGTCTGATGCGATTGCACTGGGAGTTGCGGAGGACGTTCCAATTTTCGTTGCGGAACATGTGCTTAGTCAGACCGAAGCTGATGCTTCGTCCAATGTGATGGACGAAGACGATGAGGACGAAGAGTTTGGCGTCGACTGGGAGTAACCCCACCGCGTTTCATTTCAGCGGGCG
>PWVT01000076.1 GCA_003562195.1 Phycisphaeraceae bacterium
AACATTGTTGTGTTGAAGTCTTGCTCCCACTGCGCGCCTGCACTGCCGATTCGCTGCGCTCACTGGCAGTGGCGCCCGTCGCGCGCCCGCACTGCCGACTCGCTGCGCTCGCTGGCAGTGGCACCCTTGTCTTACAAGAAGAAGGGATTGATCGGGATTTCTCCGTCGCGAATGCCGCTGTACCACCGGGCCGATGACCATCGCCAATCCGTCGGCAACTCCACCAACCCGCGCGTCACGGGGTTGTTGTGGATGTAATGCAACTTCTCTTCGTACTCCTCGGTCGAGATGATGTTGCGATCGTATCCGCCGCCGACTTGCCAGAAGCGCGCTTTGCCTCGGCTGTCGGTGAGACGTGACAAGATCGGCGCATTCATTGATCGCCATCGCTGCAGCACCGTTCGCGAGAACGTGCCTTTCAAATCGCTCAAGACTTCGCTGGCAGGATGATCGGGGAGATTCGGGATGAGCATGAGATGCACATGCTCCGGCATGATGACCCACCCGGTGAGCCGGAATGCGGTTCCCCTGCGAGACCGGGCGACGTGTTCGACGAAGGCATCCTTGATGGCGTCATTGTTGAAGAGGGGCAGACGCTGATAGCAGGAGAATGTGAGAAAGCGAACGTCGCCACATCGTTCGGATCGACGCCGTGTCTTGCGATACTTCTGCACATTGGGATGATACTGGACGGGGGTGCCACGGCCAGCGACCGAAGGGAGTCGGCCGTGCGGGATGGAAGGATGTCGTCGTGGTTGAGTGTTGCTCCCACTGCGCGCCTGCACTGCCGATTCGCTGCGCTCACTGGCAGTGGCACCCGTTGCGCGATCGCTGACAGTGGTACGCGGCCATTCGAAACCCGAATGCGATGGCTGGCCGCTTACTTTCTCAGGCCCTGCCAGGCGGAGGTGCTCAGCAGGCGGCAGGCGAAGGGCAGGCCGTTGATGAGGTAGCGGCGACCGAGCCGTCGCGGTTCCTGGGCGAGGCGATGCAGCCACTCCAGCCCCATGCGCTGCATCAGGACCGGCGCTCGCTGCACGCGACCGGCCAGAAAACTGAAGCTGATGCCCACCCCCAGCCACCACGCGCCGGGCAACGTCTCGCGCAGTTGCTGAATCAATCGTTCCTGTTTGGGAAACCCAAGCGCGACGAACACGATGTCTGGTTGGCAGTCTCGCAGTTTGCGTTTCATAATCGCCATTTCGCGTTCGTTGCGCTCATAGCCAATCGGCGGGCAGTGGGTGCCGGCAATGCGCAGTAGCGGGTATTCCTGCTGCAATGCTGATGCCGCTGCTTGCGCCGTTCCCGGGTCGCCGCCGAGTAGAAACGGCCGCAATCCATGATGGGCTGCTGCACGAGAGAGCGTGCGAATGAGCGTCGATCCCGCCACGCGCTGTGGCAGCATCGTCCGTTGCAGTCTGCTCGCCCAGATCAGCGGCATGCCATCGGCTACGACCAGGTCCGCATGTTCAACGAGACGAGCCAGCGTTACATCGGCTGCGCATCGCCGAAGAATGTCCAGGTTCGGCGTGACGACCCAGCCGCCGCACCCAGCGTTCGCCTGGCTCACAATGTGCTCGATGCACTGCTGTTCGGTCACCGCATCGATGCGCAGGCCGTGCAAGCGGATGCTCGACATGCCGTTGGGCCGATTCGCACGCACGGCGGTCACTGCATCGGTGCTTCGTGCAGCGCGCCAGTACGCTCTCGCCCTTGAAGTCGTCGCGGGTTTCACCGGTTTTCCGCCTCTGCTGGAATCGTGCTCGTCGAATAGCCATCGGGGTGCGATTGGTGCCATCGCCACGCCGTTTCGACAATGCTGTTGATAGAAACGAATTGTGGCGTCCAGTTGAGTTCCTTCATGATTGTGTCGGGACTGGCGACAAGCACATCGGGGTCGCCGGGGCGTCTGTCAACGAATTCATGGGCGATCGGCCGCCCCACCACCGCTTCACACGCCCGCAAGACTTCAAGTACCGTCGTGCCCTCGCCGCAGCCGAGGTTGTACGCCAGCGTCGTGCCGGGATCGAGCTTGTGCATGGCCAGTTCGTGGGCCTGGGCGAGGTCGGCTACATGGACATAATCGCGCACACACGTGCCATCGCGGGTGTCGTAATCGTTGCCGTAGATCAGCAGTTTCTCACGCCGGCCCACCGCGACGGCGAGGGTGAGCGGGATGAGATGGCTTTCGTGCGATCGGCACTCACCGTGCAGGCCGTCGGCATCCGCGCCTGCAGCGTTGAAGTAACGCAGCAGGGCGCAGCCCATGCCGTAGGCGCGGGCGTAGTCCTTGATCAACCACTCCGCTGCCAGCTTGGTGCTGCCGTAGGGCACTTGCGGGGTCTGGGGCGTGTCCTCGGTCAGGGGCATTTCGGTGTGAAAACCGTATGTCGCAGCAGTGGAGCTGAAAACAATGCGCGAGACGTTCGTATCGCGCATGGCATCAAGCACGCACTTGGTGCCTTCGATGTTCACGCGGTAGTACGACTCGGGGTCATCGATGGAATCCGGAACCGACGCCAGCGCTGCAAAGTGCATGACCGCGTCGATCTCGTGATCTCGCATGGCCTTGCGGAGCGCATCGCCATCGGCGATGTCGCCTTGGATGAGGCGATGGGCGGGAACGGCCTGCGCGTTGCCGGTGGAGAGGTTGTCGTAGGCGATGGCGTTATGGCCGCGCTGTAGCAACCAGCGAAGGCACGCGCTGCCGACGTAGCCCGCCCCGCCAGTCAGTAGCAGATTCAAACGAACTCCTTTCAAACTCCCAGTGTTCATACTGCAGCCCGAACGCGCGGACGTTGGGACGTTGTACGCTGCACTGTAGGTCCAATTGACCGCGAACCCAAGCCGAGTGAATTCTGCAAGGCGCGTTCCAGCCGTGCGATGTTGGTGGTCTGTGAGAACTCTTCGATGACGATTTTGCGTCCTTCCTCTGCAAGCCATCGCTGTTGGCTTGGGTTGTGCCACAGTTGCACCAGTGCATCGGCCAGTGCGGTGGCATCATTGCCTGGGACCAGGATTCCCGTTTGACCTGATTGGATAAGATCTCGAATTGATGGAAGATCACCCGCGACAACGGGCACACCTGCAGCCATGGCTTCCATGAGCACAACTGGGATGCCATCGCGGTCGCCGCGCTGATCCTCGCGGCATGGCAGAACGAAGGCATCTGCACCGGCCAACAGCCCGGGAACGCAATCCGCATCAACAGGACCAAGCCACGTGATCGCTTCATTGCAATCAAGATGAGTCGCCAAGGCACGTAAGCGCATGGTGTCGGGACCACTCCCAGCGATCGTCAGCCGCCATTTTTGATCGTTACGTCGAAGAATCGCCAGCGCACGAATCAATGTATCCACACCCTTTTTCTCCACCAATCGGCATAGCGTGAGCAGGTGGCAACCGTTTACACTGCTCCGTTTCGGTGATGTGCCCCATGTACCAACCTCGACGCCACATCGGATAACCGGGTACTGTCCCTCCGGTCGCGGCACTTGCTGCTGATACAGCGTGCGGTGCCAGGTGCTGATGCACGCGACAAAGGCAGCACGCTTGAGTTTGGGCGTCAGCAGCGATCGACGTTCGAGCAGATCATTGGCATGACCGACGAAACTGAAGGGAATCTCTAACTGCATGGCGGTATACATGCCGATGGTCGTCGGCGCATGAGCGAAGTGGCAGTGAATGGCTGCAATGTGTTTCGGTCGAAGCCGATGTGCCAGTCCGATTGCAGCAACGGCCTGACCGAACACACGAACGTTTCGCGTCATCGGTTCCTGAGTCCGGCATTGCCAGATATCCCGAAGTGCACAGCCGAATGTTCGCATGCTCCGTATCGGGTGTCGGACCAACTCTTTCAGCGATCCTCGCAGTGTTGAACGGCATGCATGACCATACACGAGCACGGTCGGCGGCTGAGGTGAACGTACAATTGATTCCGGCGGCTCGGGTGGTGCATGAAGCGCGATCGTGATCACTGGCCACCCGCGGCGGCGCATGGCTTGCACTTCGCGATAGACAAACGTCTCACTTCGCGCGGGGTACACCGAGGCAAGATAGGCAATACGAGGTAGGTCTACCCGCTGCGAGAGCGCTTCATCTCTGTCGCTGATCCTGATCACGGCCGAGGTCTCCACACATGAGACAGCAACGAGTGTTGCCTTGCATCGAGACTATGTCAGACACGTGGTCAGTCAATGGCCGACAGTGCACATGGTGCCGGTTACCGATAGGCATTTACCGTCGTTTGCCGGTCTTGTGCTTGCTGCGACGCTTGTTCCCTTTCTGGCCTTTGCTCTTACCTGCTGATTTGCGTGAGGTGTGAGGAGGCGGTGCATCTTCAGAAATCGAACGTTCCGGGAGCTTTGTGAGCATCATGTCCAGATGCCGCGAGGCCAGATCGACCGCAACGATCTGCACGGTGACAATGTCGCCAACGGCCAACGCCGCTCCACTGCGACGAGCGACCATGCGGCCGGTATTTTCATCCACTGACCAGCGATCGGGCTTGCCGTCAGAGGCGGGCATGTTCTCAATTGGAACCAGGCCCTCGACGAGGAAGCGTTCGATGGAGACGAATACGCCCTTGCCAAGCACGCCGGTGACCACGCCGGGAAACTCATCGCCCAGATGATGTTCGTGCAGAAACTGCATGACGAGAAAATCGCGCAACTCACGTTCTGCTGCGGTGGCTTCGACTTCGGTTTCGCTGCAATGGCGGCCGAGTTCGATGAGCTGGCCTTCATCGGGGACGCGCGGGTCTTCCGCAAGGCGTTTGCTGAGGGTATTGCGCGCCTTGCCTTTGGGAACCTTGTGCCCGTTGTCGGTATGTTCCAGGTACGCCAGCAACGCGCGGTGCAGTGAGAGATCGGGATACCGACGAATCGGACTGGTGAAGTGGGCGTAGTGCTGTGACGCCAGCGCAAAGTGGCCGATCAGCGCGGGGCTGTAGCTCGCCTTGGAGAGTGTGCGTAACACCGCGAAGTGAATCGCGCGGACGGCCGGCGTTTCGCGCGTGGCATCAAGCAAACGCTGCAAGTCGTGGCGGCTGGGTTCATCGGGCACATGCTGATGCGCAGCGCGGGCGTACATTTGCAGTTCAGAAAGGTCGCCGTGGCTGGGATCGGGGTGAACGCGGCGAAGGATGGGGATGTTCAGATCATCGAACGTGCGGGCGAGCGCTTCATTCGCTTCGACCATGAACATTTCAATGATCTTGTGCGTGTACGCATCGTCTTCCGGTACGGCGTCGATGACATGGCCGTCATCATCGAACACTAGCTCGACTTCGGGCAGGTGCAGCGAGATCATGCCATCGCGCTGGCGGCGTTTTTGCAACAGCCGCGCAAGACGGTCGCTGAGTTTAAGTTTTTCGATCAGTTCTTTGGAGTAGTCGGTTTCGGTCCGCGCGTGCGTGCGGGCTTCTTTCTCGTTTCCATCAATCAGGGCCTGCGCTTCGAGGTAGGTCAGCCGCTTAGCGGAGGCGATGACCGTTGCTGCGACGCGCTGACCGAGAACCTTGCCACGACTATCGAACGTGATGAACGCTGATTTCGTGAACCGCTTCACACCTTCCTGCAATGAGCACACCCCGTTGGAGAGCACTTCGGGCAGCATTGGAATCACCAGCCGGGGAAGGTACACGCTGTTGCCGCGTGCTTTACCTTCTTTATCAAGCGGTGAATCGTCATCGATGAAGTGCGCCACGTCCGCAATATGCACACCGAGCGTGTACTGCTTGGTCTTGGGATTAAACTCAATGGAAATTGCATCGTCGAAGTCCTTGGCGTCGGGCGGGTCGATGGTGAAGATGAACTCGCCGGTGAGATCATCACGATCGTGCCATGGGCCGTTCGCTTCTTCATCGAACGAACGCGAGACACGCCGGGCCTGCTCGACCACTTCATCTGGAAACTCAGTCCGCAATCCATGTGCAGCGATGACGGCCTGTGTTTCCACATCCGGCTTGCCCGCCTCGCCGAGCACACTGGTGATGACGCCTTCCGCGACGTAATCTTCATCGGGGTAGCTCACCATTTCGATGACGACCTTGTCACCTTCCTTGGCGTTCTTTGCATGCGGGTCGTGAATCAGCACAGGGTCATGCAGCGAGCGGCCGTCCGGCAGCACGAACCACCTGCCGCGGTCTTTCACCAGCACGCCGACGAAATTATCCTGCCCGCGTTCAAGCACTTCCATGACTCGGCCGGTGCAGCCGCTGCGCTTGCCCTGGCCCCCTCCCCTGCCACTTCGCACCACTGCGGCCCGCACACGGTCACGCGAGACTGCGCCGCCGGTGTGACCCGGGGGGACGAACAAGTCGCCCTCTGCATACGGCTGATCGGGAAGGACAAAGCCGAAGCCGCGCTGGTTCAGTCGAAACGAGCCGGTGATCTCATCCGGAAAATTCGGCAATCTCACCCGGCCATCCTTGGCTATGGAGAGTTTCTTCTCCTTCGCGAGCATGTGGATGGCCTCTTCGAAAATCGAAAAATCCTCTGAATCCACACGCATCGCACCAGCGATCTCCTTTGGAGGAGCAGGCCGGTAGTGTGCATGGGCGAGGTGATCAAGAATACGTGCGGTGTATCGGAGAGGCATGAAGCAGGATTCTACGGCGAGACGCATCGCATTTGGGCGATGCTGAGCACGTACGCTGCATTTAATCCGGGGGGAGCAGGGAAACCAGAGAAGGGTGGCCAGCGCAAAAATCGCGAATCGGGGGAATTGCTTCGTGCATTCGTGGTCTTCTTGGTGGATGATTGACTTTGTCCGACTGAAGTGTACGGTCGGGTGCGCCTCGAAAATCAAGGAGAAATGCATGTACAGGAACACAACGCTCGTGCGGACACTGGTGGTCACCCTCATCGTGGCCGGGACGATCGCCCTCATCATGGGCGCAGGTCGAAATGCCCGTTCAAACTCCATTCAAGATCGCATGCTCGCTGAACGCGTGCTGCCGCGTGTGCAGGTCATTCAGTTCGATCACACCTTCGCTCGGCTTGATACTGCTACCGGCGCACTGCACCTGTTCAGCGGTGATACGCGCAACCCAAGCTCGCGCAGCCAGTGGCGTCGGCACGCGGCGGGCGTGGGCGGGACATCCGGCTATCTTGAACTCCAGCAGCCGCGCGGCGTTGATGCCCGCAGTACCCTGTTTCTCGTCGATGTGGTCACTGGCGATACGTGGATCCTCAGCCGCCGTGGAAGCCGCGCCACGTGGGATCATGTCGCGGTCTACAACCGGTAACCCCGCCACCGCTCGACGCGCAACTGCATCCTCGCGTACTATGGGGTGCTATGGCTGATTCCCCCGACAAACAGCGCGCCAACGATCCGCGAACCGATCTCGACGCCAAGCTCGAAGCTGAAATCGAAGCTGCGCTCGGCGACATGAGTCTTGATGACATGCTCGACGAGGGCGACCGCCCACCCGCCGTCCGCGGCGAGCGACAAACCA
>PWVT01000221.1 GCA_003562195.1 Phycisphaeraceae bacterium
GTCCGCCTCGATGCCGAGTGGATCAACGAGGATCAATCGCACGCCAGATTCCTCGCGGATTCGTTCTGCTGCGACGGTGCTGAACTGCGGTTCGATGAAGATGAATGACAGTGACTCTGCCCGAACCGCCTCAATGGCGCGGCGAATGTCGCCGGGCGTCGGTTCAAGCACCTCCACGGGTCGAACCACAACCGGGTCGCCGAGGTTGTAGCGTTCAGCCAGGCGGATGAAGACATTGTGGTGCGTCACGATGCGTCGGCCGGCATGTTCACTCAACGCCGCGGCAAACGCTGCATCCACTTCGTTGGCTGATGCCATGAACGCATCAAGCGACGCCTGCAATGTTTCATGGCCATTGCCGTCGGTGACATCATTGAGGTGTCGGCCGATCTCCGCAGCGCACATGGAAGCGAAGGTGTTCACAAGGGCGACATCCAGCCAAAGGTGTTCATCGATCGGCCCATGATCGTGATCGCATTCGGAATGATCGTGATCGTGGTGATGATGATGGTGGTGGTGATCCGCCTCTTCGCCGAGCACATCGGCAAATCGCAGCGCCACGGTGCCGCGCGGCAGGTCACGCACCGCCCAGTCGTCAAGGCCGAGGCCGACGTGGATGATGATGTCGGCGCTGCGCAGTTTGGCCATCTGGCCGGGCGTTGGCTCAAAGCCGTGCGGGGAGACATCCGGCGGGATCAGCACCGCCACATCCACCAGTTCACGCATCGACGGCGGAATGAGGTCGCGGACCATCAGCTCCAGCGGCTTGATGGTGGTGACGACCCGCAGCGGCTGTTCATTGGAAACCGGCGGCCGCGCCGTCGTGACGTCTTCGCAGGCGAAGGCGAACGTGCTGACAAGCAGCATCAAAACGGCAACAAGGCGACGGGTGTGTGTGTCGTTCATGGCAGACAGTATGACACCCACGGTCGGTTTTGCCACGTTCAAGCCGTGCCAATTTACAGCGTGGGCGTTGCGGCTGCAGTGCCGACCTGCGCGGGCTTCTGGTCCTGCTGCCTGTTGCAGAACTGCACCTCAACCGGTCCGGCCGTGACGGTTAGCCCGCCGCGTTCATCAAGGTTGGTCACCGTCTCTGCGTTGAGCGAGTAGAACACCTGCTTGCCTTGGCGCCGATTGCTCACGAGTTTCAGCGACCTGAGCAAACCGAGGTGATGACTGACCGTCGGCTGGGCCAGATCCAGCTTCTGGCAGAGGGTCGTGACATTCATCGGTCCACTCTGGAGCAAGCCGAGCAGACGCAATCGCGTCGGGTCAGCCAAAAGTCGCAACAGTTGCACCGCCTCCACCACAGGATCCGGCTTTGCCGTTGTTTCGTGATTCATCAGTCCTTCATCCTCTCAGGCGTAGAACCCCACGGTCTCTCTGGGTCGTGAGACTGTACCACGAACTGGGTCGCTCCGGCAAGGGCATTCGATCATTGGGTAGTGGGTCAGTTTGAAAGTGGAACAGGCCTCTGGCCTGTTGATACGTTCCTCAGGCGGGACGCCTGTGCCACAGGATTCAAACTATACCAATATGGATCATTGTGTTTCACCGTACACAGCGAACCGCATCTGCCTCGGTCCAACTCAGGAGCCGGCTGTATATTGGGGGCATTGGGCAACATTTTTCGGGGCGAGTTCCCGAAAGTGTCGATGAAACGCGACAGATTGACGTTTGCAGTGGCAAGTGAGTGGCAAGGTACGGCTGTGGCGTTATCATCCGCACCTATCCGTTGCGTGGCGACGTTGTCCTGTCGCAGACAGGCAGCCATGTTGGAAACGGAGCCGCCTTACTGTTGTCTCTGGGAGATGAGAAATGTCTTGCATTCGGACGTCCTTGATGCTCTGGCTCATGGCAGCGGTTCTCACGGCCACGATGCCGACCTTCGCCGATGGCACGACAGACCCCGCCCTAGATGAACGCTTCGAGCAAATGCAGCAGGAAATGCAGCGACTGCGCGAGGACAACCAGGCGATGCGAGCTGAGCTTGATGAGATTCGGCATTCCACCGGCGACAACTGGCTGACCGAGCAGCGAGCCGAGGAGATCCGCGGCCTGGTTGCTGATGTGCTGGCCGACGCTGACTCGCGAGCCAGCTTGTTATCCGACGGCCTGCATGCCGGTTGGCGTGACGGCTTCTTCCTGGCCAGCCCTGACGGGCGCTTCATGCTCCAATTGCAGGGGCAGATGCAGTTTCGCTATGTGTATAGTTACCACGACACCGACCCGCCGCCGTTTCCGGCAGAAATCGCGCCTCAACAGCAGCGGCACGCCCGTGGCTTTGAAAACACGCGCACGCGGCTGACGTTTCGCGGCCACGTGTTCGACCGCGACCTCACCTACCTGGTGCGCGGCGCGTTCCAGCGCAGCCGCACCGACAACCCACAGGGCGGCGGTTTTGCCCTGCTTGATGCGTGGATGCGATATCACTTCAACGAAGAGTGGAGCGTTCGTGCCGGTCAATTCAAACTGCCATTTTCGCGTGAACAACTGGTGTACAGCGGCCATCAACTCGCGGTTGAGCGTTCGCTGGTTGATTCCAACCTGAACATTGGCCGCTCGCAAGGTGTCGAATTGACCTATGCCGACGACATTCACCGGGTGTCCGTGGCATACAGCGATGGCGGTACGGACAATCTCGGCTTCTTTGGCACAGTCGCACAAGGCACCGGACTCGGCGACACCGTCCCCGGCCAGCCACCGTCGAACACGGCTGCACTGGTTCGCGGTGTGGAGTACGCCTTCACCGCACGGTATGAACTGCTTGCAGCCGGCAACTGGAGACAGTTCGAAGACTTCACCAGCCCGATGGGCGAAGATTTCGCACTCATGTTCGGTATCGCCGGTCACTACCAGCGCGACCAGACCATGCGTCAACCGGTTCCCACTCGCCGCAATACCCGATGGCTTGGGTACACCGTTGATGCCTCGGCTGAATTCGGCGGTGCAAATCTCTTTGCCGCATTCACCCATCACTACATTGATAACCCTGCAGACAACGTCAACGTCTTCGGCGTGGTCGCACAAGGTGGCGTGTACCTGACCTCAAAGTGGGAAGCGTTTGCCCGGTATGAATGGGGCCATTGGAGTCTCAATGCTGCGGACTTCCAAGATCTGCACATTGCCACAATCGGGACCAATTACTACCTCGATGGCCACGATGCCAAGTGGACGACGGATGTTGGCTTAGGCATGACACAGGTCGACACCTCGTGGAGCACCGCAACAGGCGGCGCACCGGGCTGGCGTACCGATCCAGCCGGCTCGAAGCCGCAGGTCGTCTTCCGCACGCAGTTCCAGTTGCTGTTCTAATCGCCGAGTCTGAGTCCGAATCGACGTCACTTTCGCAGACTCATTCCACGACTCCATAGCTTCATGCCAAAGCGGCCGTCCTGTCCCAGCGCGCCAGCGGTGGGCCGATCGGCATGACCGACACTGACATAGGACTTCGGGTCGATCCGCGAGATGTGCTTGCGCAGATCGGGAAGTTCTCGACGTCGAATGATCATGAACGCAAATTCCACGGGGCCAGAGCGGCCTTCACCATTCAGCCGCGTGACGCGGTAGCCGGCTTCGCGAAGTTGCTTCGAAAGATTGATGGACATGTCAGTGCTAATGACGCGCACGATGCGATAGCCGAGCGCAATGCGTCCTTCAATCGCCATGCCCACGATGACGCCCGTCGCAAAGCCCCCGGCATAACCAAGCAGTGCGAATGGATTGGTCAGGTTGGTGATCACGCCTCCGACGGCCAGCACCCAGATGATCACTTCAAAGAAGCCAAGCACCGCGGAGATATATGGCCGACCGCCGATGACGAGAATCGTCCGGACTGTCCCGATGGAAACATCACCAATGCGGGCAAAGAAGATGAGAAACGGCAGATACCAGGAAATTTCAAAGTCCATAGCGCGGCAGTGTACGATGACCGATGCTTCAACGGACATCCCAACGCATTGAGAATGAAAAAACCGGCCCGACCGAGCAAAGCTCAGGCCGGACCGGCTTCGGGGGGCCAAGATTCATTTGCCGAGACTTCACGTCTCAGGCATCGGCAGACTTGCATAAGCTGCCGAAGAAACGGAGTTTATACCGCTCCTGCGAGAGAAGTAGAGCAGACGACGATCACAATGTCAAGTGAAAGTTACTGAGAAAAGTAGAATCATTCAAAAACCAGTCCAAAAACGTGGTCAAGGTCTTAGAAACCACATCCCAAC
This sequence comes from Phycisphaeraceae bacterium, assembly GCA_003562195.1. GTDB lineage: Bacteria > Planctomycetota > Phycisphaerae > Phycisphaerales > SM1A02 > PWVT01. The sequence goes on from PWVT01000221.1 coordinate 4,221, forward strand.
CTTGATCCGTACGATCACACCATGGCGCGACCGACAAGCAACCTGCGCATGTTCGTCGCGGCGTATCCGCCGCAGTCGCTCGTGCAGCGCTGGCACGAGCAGCTTGCTGGCCTCAGGTTGCCGTCGCATCGTCTTACCCCACTCGATCAAGTTCATCTGACACTGCTTTTCATCGGCGACACGCCCGCGAAGGAGATGCCGCGGGTGACAGAATCGGCCCAACGCGCTGCGGCCGGACTCGCAGCGTTTTCACTCTCACCACAATCGCTGATCTCTTTACCACAATCGAGTCCGAGCCAGCCGGTTCGGCTGGTCGCCGTTGAAACTGATGCGCCCCCCACCCTGCTGGAGTTGCAGCGCCGCCTTGCCAACCGTCTTGCCCGTAAGACATCGAACCGCCGCTACCTGCCACACCTGACGCTGTGCCGCTTCACACCACCCACACTCATCGAACCGCTCAACCTCCCAGCGTCTGGCGACGCATTCACCATCACCGACTTCGCGTTAATGCGCAGCACGTTGACGCCGAAGGGATCACATCACGAACTGGTCAAACGCATCACGCTGGCGTGAATCACCGACGATCCAGCGCCTGGATTCTCGTGCCGCCCGCCTGCAACCCTTCAAGGTCTTCCCACGGGCTCTTTGGATCAATGTGTCCGTCGAGAAACAGCATCAACGCGTTGCCGCTGTAGCGGAAATCCACTTGGATTGTCCGCTGGCCGGTGCCGGTGTCAACGATGTTGTCATACGGCTCCTCTTCCGGTGCGATTACGGAACCGGCGAAGGAATCCACCACATACATGGAGCGGACAGGCGAGCGAATCTGCCCCATTGAGTACCAGCGACCGGTCGATGGCGGCGACACACCATCAATGTCCGGCGCATCTGGCCGGGCGTTGAAAAAGTCATTGGCCGCGAAGTAACCCGGCAAGCCAGATTCCGTCGCACCGGTGCCATACGGCGTGGGACCATTGCCAAAGTTGCCATCGGATGTCATCACATCGCGCTGGTTGAGTGCCATGGACCGAAACGGGCTATCGCGATAACTGCTGGATGTTTCATACACCACGCGATCCGGCGCGCTGTACCGGTACGCATGGCTCTCTTCCGCACCGAGCACACCTGCACCGAGTGTCAGGCCGTTGTCCGTCCAGAGGATGTCCGCCCATGTTCCCACATGCGCCTCGCCGAGGTTGTAGTCGGAATACGGATTCTCCGGGATTATCGAACGAACGCGGCCCTTGTTGATGAACTCATCCGATCGGTAGTCAAACTGACTTGGCACGACGGTGTCGCGATTGTCGTTCGAGTAGATCTGCATGAACGCAGCAACCTGGCGCAGGTTGGACATCGAGTTTCCCATGATGCCCTGCGTGCGTACAGCCGACAACGCCGGCAACAAGATGGCAAGAATCACCACAATCAGCCCAACGACGACCAGTACCTCGGTCATGGTGAAGCCGTGGCGGCGAACACTGTAAACTTGAGTTACTTGCATGTGTGGCACCTCAGAAACTGCGGCACGTAAAAGAAAGGCGCGAACTGGCCGCTTCTGCGTCCTGGCGGAGGAAGCCATCGTCGCATGCCTTGCCCAGCATATCCCGGATGCACCGGCACGCAAAGCATCCATCCAAGAATACGGTAAAACACATGATTCTGTTGCAAATTTCTCCGATCTGCACTTCCTGAACACCAGCCCGCCATGAGCACCACCCGACTCACGCTGCAGCGGCAACTCGGTACCTTCGGGGCCGTGATGATGGGCATGGGGGCGATCGTCGGCACGGGGGTATTCGTCAGTATCGGCATCGGCGCGGGAATCGCTGGCCCGGCCGTCGTACTCGCCATCGCCATCGCTGCAGCCCTGGCCACCGCCAACGGCCTGAACAGCGCCCAACTCGCCGCCAATCATCCCGTCAGTGGCGGGACATACGAGTACGGCTACCAGTACACCTCGCCCATACTCGGCTTCCTTGCAGGGTTTATGTTCCTCTGCGCCAAGTCCGCATCGGCTGCCACGGCTGCACTTGGCTTTGCTGGCTATACCCTCAATGCCCTCGGCCGGGGCGAAGCCAGCATCGTCCCGCTCGCGCTTGGTGTCATTGGCATCATCAGCTTCATTGTCCTCACCGGCCTGAAGCGAACGAATCTGGCGAACATCATCATCGTGTCGGTCACGCTGGCGACGCTGACGTTTTTCATCATCGCGGGCCTGCCCGCTGTGCTCAGCAATGCTGGCGATCACTTCCAGCCGTTTTTCCAATCGCCCGACCGTCCCGGCGATCCGGAGCCGCTCACCGTCCTGCACGCTGCGGCGTTGATGTTCGTCGCTTACACCGGCTACGGCCGCATCGCCACGATGGGTGAAGAAGTCCGCGAACCGAAACGCACCATCCCCCGCGCGATCATCATCACGCTCATTGCTTCCATGGTGCTGTATATGGCGGTCGGCATCGTCAGCATCGGCACCGTCGGAGCACGTGAATTTGCCACGGCCACGGCACAACAGGCCGCGCCGTTGGAGGTCATTGCTCGTACGTTCACCTTTCCCGGGGCGGGCTGGGTGCTGGCGATCGGCGCGGTGACCGCGATGGCGGGCGTGCTGTTGAACCTGATCCTCGGCTTGTCGCGCGTCCTGCTGGCCATGGGTCGCCGCGGTGATATGCCCGGATTCACAGCGACACTGACGCAACGCGACAACCCGGCTGTCTCGGTGATCGTGGTAACACTGATCATCGCGGGCATCGCGATGATCGGCGATGTGCGCATTGCCTGGTCCTTCAGCGCATTTACCGTCTTGATCTACTACGCCATCACCAACATCTGCGCCCTGCGACTGCCCGCTGAGCAGCGGCTGTACCCGCGCTGGATTGCCTGGTTCGGCCTGACAGGATGTGTGGGGTTGGCGTTTTTCGTCGAGCCAATGATCTGGCTGGTGGGTCTGGGCATCATCGCAGCAGCATCTGCATGGTTCGCCATCGCCCGCCGGCTGCGAAGTAGCGCGTGAGCTTTCGCGCGCGCAAATCGGCAGATTTTGTGCCTCGCGCGAAATGCTCAGTAGCTCAACGAGCAGAGCAGCGAATCCCAAGGCCCCTGTTTCTGCAGTGTTTTGCAACATCAAGCTGGCTGAATGCGTCACCATCGCGGCCTCCAAGGAACACGCCCTCTATAAAGGGGTGCGCGGCAACGCTGGCGCGCGCA
>PWVT01000018.1 GCA_003562195.1 Phycisphaeraceae bacterium
CCCACTACCGCAGCAGTATCTCACAAATCAGCCGGGCATCGGTGGGGACTTCAAAGTGCGCCCCGAAGACTTTCTTGTCGATGAACTGCCACTGTACGATCCTGTCGGTGAAGGTGAGCACATTTACCTTGGGGTCGAAAAGACCGATGTGTCACATGTTGAAATGATCAGCGTGCTGCGACGACGCTTCGGAGTGCGTGAGAAAGCGATCGGCTTCGCTGGAATGAAAGACAAGCGGGCTGTAACCCGACAGATGGTGTCATTGCACAGACGAGAAGACCTCGTCTCTCTTGAAACCGGTCATGATCGCATCAAGATTCTATGGGCAAAGCGACATCGCAATCGTTTACGTCGCGGTCACCTTGCGGGGAATCGATTCTCAATTCGCATTCGCAACATTGACCCGATGAAAGTGACTCAAGTCTTTCAAACACTGAAAACGCTCGAATTCACTGGTGTGCCAGCGTACTTTGGTGAACAACGCTTCGGCTACCGACTAAACAATCATCGCCTCGGTGCAGCACTCTTGCTGGAGAACTTCGATGCCTTGCTTGGGGATCTGCTTGGTACTTCCGGCTCGTCATTTCCAGAGTATCAGCGGGAGCGGCGCGAACTTTTTGATCGAGGTGAGTACACACAGGCGCTTCCTATGTGGACTACCGCAGATCGATCCGAGCGATTGGCGCTCCGCGCTCTTTGCGCTGGACAATCACCCAAGCATGCGTGTTACGCACCGGGTCCAACAGTTTGTGGCTTTTGGCTCAACGCACTTCAGTCTGCGATCTTCAATCGCGTGCTTGACCAGCGGATTGCCACAGGAACGCTGAATGAACTGGCCGAAGGTGATCTCGCATGGAAGCACGAGAATCGGAGTGTCTTTGCTGTCACCTCCGGTGAGTGTGCCTCGGGTGCGCTACCCGCTCGATTGCAGAAGCTTGACATTTCTCCATCTGGGCCGTTGTGGGGCGCAAAAATGCTACGGGCAGCCGGGGAAACTGACCAAAGGGAGGTGGCGGCGCTTGCCGAGGCCGGGTTGTCTGTTGAGCAGGTGATGCAGTCATCCAACAGCACCGAGGGTCGCCGTCGTTCCCTCAGAGAGATCTTACGACATCCAGAGATGGATTCGGGCGTGGATGAACATGGCGGATATATCCGTGTGGCGTTTGACCTGCCTCGAGGTACATACGCGACGATCGTCCTGCGCGAGATCATGAAAAACCCAGGCAGTGCCGAAATGATGAGTACTGACCCCGTAAGCGGTTCAGCGCAGCAAAGCCAAGGGTAAAACAAAAGAGGACCGGGTCGGCCCCCACGACCGACCAGATCCTGTATGTCAAAGTACCTCCGAACTTCAAAACGGCAAGTCAAAAACAGGAAATTTGTTAGAGATTTATGGAACCGCTCGCACGAATGAGGTCTTAATCGCTGCCGTTTTGCTATAAACGACCATTGCCGCCGCCTCAAGTGCCGGTTTTCCCTCATACCGCCTCGCAATACAATGGTTGGAACAGGAGGGCTGGAATGAAGATTGCCCGGCGGTGGTTGGACTGGAACCAGCCGTATCTGCCTCAAGCCGCACAGTGGCTTATTGAAAACTGCTGCAGCAACACGGATGCCCACATGCGGGTATGCGCGTTGGACCACTTGGCATGCGTGACTGCTAGCAAACGCGCGGGACGGCTTTTAATCGAGCAGTTGCTGCGAGAATGTGAGAGTCGCAACCTGCACCTCGTCCCACCGCGAACCGTCACGATCGGTCGTATCATCGATGAACTACTCGAACCCGCAGACGATGATCTTATTGTCGCGAATTCAGATGAATCGCGCATGGCCTGGGTTGCTACGCTGCAACGTGCACCTGCAGAACGTCTCAGCACGCTGCTCGCGCGCGAGCCGGAGCGTGATGACGTGCTCGCCTGGTATGAATTGGCTGGCACCATAGAGACACTGTATAAGGAGCTTGCCGGTGAGCAACTGACCTTCACTGACGCAGCTGTCCATGCAGAACGGCTTGAGCTGTTTGGCGAAGCAGAGCGTTGGCGGACGCTTGAATCGTTGCATGATGCATATCGGAATGTGCTCGCTGGATTCGAACTTGTCGATTCGCATGCAGTCAAGTCGAGTCTTGTACTGAACGGGGTTGCCAAAGAAGATGTGCAATTAGTCTTACTCGGGGTTGTTGAGTTGAATGCGTTGCAGCGTGCAGCGGTTAGTCAATTCACTGATCACGGGGGGCACGTTACCGCTTTAGTCCACGCGCCAGAAGCATTGAGTGATCGCTTTGACTCGCTGGGATGTGTGAACGTGGATGCGTGGGGTGATGTTGAGATAGAACTTGACGAGCAGCAGATTGTCGTGGCGGATCGGCCAAGTGATCAGGCCCAAGCTGCTCTGAATGTCATGGCTGGTTTCGAGGGCTCATACGCTGCTGACCAGATCGCAATCGGCCTTGGCGATGCGATGCTTGGGGAGGTCATGCACCACGCTGCAGCATGGGCAAAGCTGACGGTGCACTCTGCGGATGGACTTGCGCTTTCGCGAACGCTGCCTTACCGATTGCTCGAGGTGATCGCTTCGTGGCTATCCGGGCAACGTTTCGCAGATTTCGCAGCATTGCTGAGGCACCCGGACATGGAGCGGTACCTACGCACACAGTTGCGTGATGCTGAACTGGGTATCGGTGATTGGATAAGTTTGCTGGATACATACTTCTCTGAACATTTGCATGCGCGGCTCACTGGCACGTGGCTTGGAAGCGAAAATCAGAAGCAACGATTGAAGTCGGTCTATAACGCAGTCGCGCAACTGCTCGTTCCACTGCAAGAACGCGCGCAGCCGTTAGGCCAGTGGAGTGATGGCATGTTGGCTGCGCTGCGTTCGATATATGGTGAACAAGAGTCGCTGCTTCCACAGACGCGCGATGCATGCCTGACGCTCCACGAAGCACTGATCAGTGCGGCGAGTATCCATCCGAAGTTGCAGCCGACGGTCGACGCCGCCACGGCAGTACGGATGACGTTACGTGCTTGTCACCAGGCGACGATTGCTGAACCGCTTCACGACGATCAGATTGAAATGCTCGGCTGGTTGGAATTGCACCTCGATCCTTCACCGGCTCTGGTGGTGCTGGGTGTCAACGATGGGCAGATTCCCGGCGCAGTGATGGCGGATGCGTTCTTGCCTGATCAATTACGCAACCGACTTGGCTTGGCGTGCGATGCAAGGCGATATGCACGCGATGCATATATTTTGGAAGCGATCAAACACAGTCGTGTGTCGTTGACGCTCATCGCGGGTCGTCGCGCCACCGATGGAGAGCCGCTTGCTCCAAGTCGCCTCCTTCTTGCGTGCGATCCTGAACACTTGCCACAGCGGGTGGCACGCTTGTGCGATGTCGAAAGTGCTCAGCGATGGGCGCACCCAATGGGTGCGCCCCAGCCAAGTGTCGATTGCAGGTTTCTCCCGCCGCCGGAACCACCCAAGCTTCCGGCTGAACTCAATCTCAGTGATCATTACATGCGTGTCACGGACTTCCGCACCTATCTGAACTGTGCGTATCGTTACTGGCTGGATCGCATTGAGCGTCTCAAAGCGGTGGATGATGATCACAATGAACTGGACCCAATGGGCTTTGGGTCGCTCGCTCATCATGTCCTTGAGAGATTTGGCAGGGATAAATCCATTCGCGACAGTAGTGATGGAGAAGAGATTGCTGCGTTTCTCACGCAGCAGGTTCATATGGAGTGCCGCGAGAAGTTCGGCCAACAACCACCCCCAGCCGTACGAGTGCAGATATCACGTTTAATAAAGCGACTTGAGGCGTTCGCTGCGGTTCAAGCCAAACTACGGTCAGAGGGCTGGAAGATTGATGTCTGTGAGTACTCGTTGCCGAAGGAAACATACCTTGATGTTCCTGGCCAGGAACCAGTTCGAATAAGCGGCAAGATCGACCGCATCGACGAGCACGAAGAGACTGGCGCGCTGCGACTCATTGATTACAAGACCAGCGAAACCTCTAAGACACCATTTCAGACCCACCATGGTAAGAAGACCGTGGATCCGGAAACGTGGCTGGACCTTCAACTGCCGCTTTATCGCCACCTTGCTGCCCAACATGGCTACGGAGGGTGTGTGGAAGTGGGCTACATCGTGCTGCCGAAGAACGTGGCGCAGACGGCCTTCCTTGCCGGCCAGTGGTCGGAGGAGCAATTCAAGAGTGCCATTGACAAGGCCCGTGAAGTAGTCGCGGATATCCGTGCTGCCCGATTTGAAATGAATACGAATGTCGGTTCAACATTCGATGACTTTGCCAACATCTGCCGCGCCAACGTGCTTGGAGGTGAGGATGAATACGACGATGAGGGGGATGACCTATGAGCAGCACGACTGCGAAAACGAGTACTGATATACGTCATGAGCGGATTATGGCCTCTGCTGGATCAGGGAAGACGTTCCAGTTGACCAATCGTTACCTCCGGTTGATTCTTGAGGGCGAGCAGCCGTCATCAATTCTTGCCAGCACGTTCACTCGTCTGGCTGCAGGTGAGATTCGTGACCGCATTCTTGAGCGGCTTGCAGAAGCTGCCACGCGTGATGACAAACGCAATGAACTTGCACAGCATGCTGGAGTGAAGGATCTGCCTCGCGCGGTCGCGTTACAACGCTTGTCTGAACTTACACAACACATGCACCGCATGCAGGTGCGCACGATAGACAGTTTCTTCTCAGCAATTGTCCGCTGTTTCGCCTTGGAACTGGGACTTGACCCGGCTGCGACGATCGTTGACGAGCAAGCCGAGCACCAGCTTCGCCGTGAGGCCATCAACCGAGTGCTTGACGAGCGCGATCCTCAACCGATCGTTGATTTGCTTCGTGCATTGACAGAGGGTGCAACCGATCGGGGTGTAACGGAGACCATCGACAATTTGGTCAAGGGGCTGTATGACTTGTACCGCGATGCCCCGCCTGAAGCATGGGAAGCATTGGAGCCAGCTCCGATGCTCTCGCGGGATGAGCTTGCGGATGCCATTGCAGCGTTGGAAGAGGCGGATATCGGCAGTGAAGATAAGCGAGTGATCAAAGCTTACACGGATGATCTCGCGCGTGTTCGTCGTATTGCATACGACGACTACAACGGTTGGGTGGAGTTTACCTCCAAAGGAATTGCCAAAGCACTCGCTGCGGGCAAGACCAGCTATTACCGAGAACTTGATGCTCAACTAATCATGCGCTATCGGCCCTTACTTGACCATTGCCGCGCAGTAGTGCGCAATTCCGTCATTAATAGAACACTCGCAATGCGCGATTTGCTTGAGCGATTCCATTATGCCTTTGAACAGGTGAAGGCGGCGAACAAAGCCATCACGTTCTCCGACATCACCTGGAAACTGGCCGAAGCAGAGCGGCTTGGCACATTGGATGAAATCTGTTTTCGGCTCGACGCAACGTTGCGGCACGTGCTGCTGGATGAAATGCAGGACACCAGCATCGCCCAGTGGAGGACATTGATGCCGATGGTCAATGAGATCATCAGTCATGCTCCGCCCGACCGTACGTTTTTCTGTGTTGGCGATGTCAAGCAATCGATCTACGGCTGGCGCAAAGGATGTCCTGAGATTCTGGAAACGCTCTGCGAAACCATGGTTGGAGCCGAGGGACACCCTGTGATAGCCGGTGACCGTCAACTCGTGCAGAGTTGGAGATCTTCTCAGATCATCATGGATGTCGTCAATCAGGTGTTGGATGGTGTCAGCAGCAACGAAGCGATGCGCGAGTACCCGCAGGCAGCCGCACAGTGGGACAACGTATATGCGCATCATACGTCCGCCCATAAAATGCCCGGATATGCTGAATTGCGAACGGTCTGTAGGGCATCGAAAGATGCCGGGGAAAAGCAGGGGCGCGTGCGATTGACGGAGGCCGCCGCGCTGGTTCGTGAATTGCACTTGAAATGTCCGGATAAGTCTATCGGCGTGCTTGTGCGGAGCAACAAGGTTGTCAACTATCTGCTGTACGAACTCGGTCCAGCACGACTGAACATGCCGAATGTCTCAGGCCGGGGCGGAGGCGCATTGACCGATGCCGCCGCTGTCAATGTTGTGCTCGATCTGTTCCGTCTGGCCGACCATCCTGAACATACGATCGCAGCATTCAATGTCATGCATTCGCCGCTGGGGAAGTTCATTGGATTGACACACTTGTCCGAGCGCTGCGACATCGCGCGGCGAGTGCGGCACCAGGTTCTTGAAGATGGCTATGCAGCAACGATCGGAACATGGATTGCCGCGATTGGCGAACACACTGATGCGCGTCAACTGCGTCGGTTGATTCAGCTACAGGAATTGGCTATCGAATTTGATCAACGCGCAACGCTGCGCTGTGATGACTTTCTTGACATGGTTCAATCGCGAAGGGTGGATGACCCCGCGTCCGCCTCGGTACAGGTCATGACGGTGCATCAATCCAAGGGTCTGGAGTTTGACATTGTTGTCTTGCCAGAACTGGATGAGCCGCTAACCAAAAGTACATTCCAAGTACTTGAGAGACGCGATGGGGCAGCCGGGCCAGTGACGACCGTGGTGCGGCATATCAACGACGCTGTAACCTCACTTGTACCTGAGGCGGATGAAATGCGCACGGATGCCCTGCAGCGACAGGCCCGTGAAGGACTTTGCCTGCTGTATGTCGCCATGACTCGTGCACGGCACGCGCTGTACATGCTGGTCGATCCGCTTACCGAGAAACAAGAAGACGAGCAGGCCAGCGGTAAGCCGCCGGAACCACCCAAGCGGTACTCCGGCTTGTTGCGATGTGCATTGGTCAAAGGCGATATCCTGCCCAATACGGTGTTGTACTTTCACGGAGAGGAGCGGTGGTATGCCAAGTCTGCAGCATCCGAATCTACTGGCGAACACGTAGCGACACCTCAACACGTGCAAGAAAAGCAGGTGTCACTTGCAGCTCCACAAGGCCAAGCTAGCCGTGGTCGGGCAGCCGATGCCGTATCACGTCCTCTTACCCGTGAGTTGCTCAGCCGCCAATTGACGTTGCCCAATTCACATGCCCGCGAAAGGGGAACTGTCATCCACGCCATGTTCGAGCAGACCACGTGGCTGGATGAACAACCGCCTCAGCGCGACCACCTCCTGCGACTTGCTCGCCGTATCGCACCACGTCGTGATTTGCAGTGGATCGAGCAGCAGGTTGATGCATTTGAGGAAATGCTGAGTCGACCGGGGATCAAGTCAGCACTCTCACGCGGCGACGCAGCAGATGGTTCATTGTGTGTGTATCGGGAATATCCGTTTGCACGACTATCTGATGGCGCCATTCAGCGAGGATTCATACATC
>PWVT01000292.1 GCA_003562195.1 Phycisphaeraceae bacterium
GAGGGGATCAACAGTGCTCTAGGGCTTGTCGGGAGACACAATGAGGTTGATCGTTCGTATGTCTTTCAAATGATCGACCAGGGTCGTGCCTTCTCAAACACACATGAGTGGTGTGCTGAAGGCGTGGAGCCGCAGATTGATCAACTGCAGCACGTGCTTGCTGAGGACTGCCCCTGGTGGATGAACAAGCTGATGCGTTTTGAGCCCTTTGAGATCAACAATGTTTCGACGATGCCCCCGGAGGCGTTTCGCGAGAAACGGCTTCTTGAATCTCAAGGCATTGTGTCGCTGCTGGTGATGCCACTGGCTGTGGAAGGGCAATTGATCGGATTTCTTGGTTTTGATTCACTTCGGCAGCGACCCGCATGGCGTGAAGAAGAAGTCTCGATGCTGCGGACGTTCAGCGCCATTATCTCCAGTACGCTGCAACGCCGCATTTCGAAAAAGGCCTTGCAGGAGAGCCAGACGCTCCGTGAGAGTCTGCTTGAAGCCGTCCCGGATATGGTCTTTCGACTGGACCGGGAGGGGAGGATCATTGCCTGCAATGTGAAGCAGCCGGAAAAACTGGCTGTCCCTGAAGACCAGCTCCTGGGACGGCGCATCGCAGAGCTCGGCTTGCCGGATGTTGCGGAGTTGTATAACCGGGCGATTAATCGTGTGTTGAATGATGGTGGAATTCAAAGTTTCGAGTATCAATCACCGCCACAGCGCGGCGAACGGTCGTGGGAAGTACGCATTGTGCAGTGCGGCCCAGGTGAAGTGATGGCGGTTGTGCGCGATGTCACCGACCACCGTCGGGCGGAGTCTGCAGTACGTGAACGAGATCGGTTTCTCGCGAGTCTGATTGCCTCGTTGCCGGGCTATGTGTATCGCTGTCAAAACGATGCTCAATGGACCATGGAGTATCTCAGCGGGGGAGTGCTGTCGGTGACCGGCTATTCGGCGAATGATTTTCTTGAAGGCGGTATCACCGTCGGACAATTGATCCATCCGGATGACCGGAGGATGGTCTGGGATGAAGTGCAGAAAGCAATCGCGCAGCGACGATTCTTCCGCATCAGCTATCGTATTCGCACGAAATCCGATGGATACAAATGGATTCTCGAACAAGGCAGTGGTGTATTTGATACCGATGGAAATGTACAGGCACTGGAGGGTTTTGTTTCCGATATTTCCGAACTGCGTGAAGCTGAGGAATCGCTGCGGCGCAATCATGCCATGTTGCGCTTGACGCTTAATGAACTGGATCATCGCGTTCGTAACAACCTTGCTGCAATTTCAGCGTTGCTGGACATCACCGCGCGCCGGAGTGACTCCATTGAATCATTCCGGCATGCCATGAAGCATCGCGTGCAATCCATGGCGGAGGTGCACACGATGCTCTCACGGAACCGATGGTCACCAACCGCCTTTGAAGACCTCGTGCGAGCGATGATCCCGGCGGATTTGCAACAGTCAATACAGATCTGCGGCCCTTCTGTGCGTCTGGTCCCGCGACAGGCAACGGCTCTGGGCATGGTGCTCCATGAATTGATCGTCAATGCCTTGAAATACGGTGCTTTGAAAGACTCCAACGGCACGATACAGATCACGTGGGAATCGAAGGGCATCACACAAGAACGACAGGTTGTGGAGTTGCACTGGCAGGAACGCAGTCGTGAAGTCATTCGGGCGCCTGATCAGCACGGTCTCGGGACCGGCCTGATCGAAGGGATCGTACGAAATGATCTGCGTGGCGATGTTCACCTGTCCTATCCTGAATCCGGGGCAGATCACCGATTCACGCTTCGTTTGGAACTGGCATCCACACCGTGACGTTTACGACCGCCGCAGCAACGCAGCGTAGCCACCATCGCGGTACATCGTTGGCGAATCATCACCAACGCCACGGGGGAGTATGAGCGTACTGTCGATAGTTTCCAGTGGATGCCACTGCGCGATCCACTCTGTCTGCTTCTGATTCTCAACTTGCTCAATGCTGCACGTTGCATACAGCAGATGGCCATTGGGAGAAAGAAGCGGAATCGCGTCGGCAATGATCTGCCTTTGAAGATCACGGACCGCCACGAGCGAATCGACATTGAATCGGTACTTTGCTTCCACGCGTCGTGCCAGAACACCAGTGTTTGAACATGGAACATCCAGCACCAGTAAATCCGCCTGTTCACGGTATTGCGCCAGCTCATTGAACGCCGCCACGCGGACGCGCTCATGGCTGGCAAAGCTTTTGCGCAAGACCCCGCAACGGACGTCATCCAGATCAGTTGCAACAATCTGCGCGTTTGGATGAAGCTCCAACAGTTGTCGTGTCTTCGTTCCACGACCAGCACACAAATCGAGAATCAGAATCGGCTTGACTCTGGTGGACAGCATCATGGCCGAGGCCGTGCCTGGATCCTGTACCCGCGCGGACTCCGATGTACCAAGCAGGCCTTCAAGCGATTCGCGTGGCCCGGTATACACGAAAAACCCAGGTGTTTCGTGTGCGAGTAGATCATCAGTCGCATCACCAGAGACACCTGTGACGATCACCGGCGGGTGCACGAGACTGTGCATGGCCAGTTTCCGAGCGGTTAGCCAGCCGTGCACGTGAATCCAGTGTCTGATGAGTTCGGCCGGGTGTGATGTCTGCTGCCCCAATCGGAGACCAGGGTCCTCATCGAAGATATCTGCAGTGAGTTGGATCACCCGACCACCATCGCGGGGAAGTTCGCTGCATGTCAGTTCCACATCGACATCCACGGGGCCACGCGTCTCGCCTCGCAGGGCTGCAACACGGCGAAGCACCGCATTGACCAGCCCGCCCGCCTTTCGGCGTGCATTGTGCTTGGTCCAATCCACAGCTTCGTGAATCACAGCATGATCTGGCAATCGCTCCATGTACAGAAGCTGCGCAGAACCAACGAGAAGCGCGGCCTGCACCGTTGGCTGCAAGTTGGCCCATTCCTGATCAAGATGACGATCGACGACCGTCATGAGTGTCAGCCAGTGACGGGCCACTGCATGATCGATTGCCCGGGCCAGCGCAGCATCGCGAGCATCAAGGCCGCTGACATCAAAGGGGGTCAGATCAAACGTTGGATAACTCTTTGCTCGGCTGACAATCCGGCGTGTGACAAGATCACGAGGTGTCATGAGCGGGGCGTGGGTGAGTGGCGTGTGGGAACTTGCATCCGCCCATCGTACCAATGCACAGCCGCGCCGTGGCGGTCAGCAAGGATGCGCCCCTTGGCAGCACTCTTGTATCTACACGCCGGATGGATCGCCCGTACGAGCTTCAGCTGTCTGCTTGCGTTCTTCCTCACTCGTTTCATCGTTCAACCAGGCCAACCACACCGGTGCGGTAATGAACACGATGTACGCAAACAGAACACCGACGCCGAGGATGGTCAACTCCAATGGGAGCGCGATTGATGCCATCACAAATGCAAGCAGACCTGCACCGATGAGAATCTCCAGCGTCACGCGTGCGAGACGGCGTCGAAGCTGCGTCTCACTGCGAATGCCCCCAGTTCGCCGTGAAGGCGGCTTCGAAGCAGCTTCAATTCGCGCAACGGCGCCCTCAATGCCACCACCTGAATGCTCCGCCTGCCCCGGCTCCGTATGTCGTTCGATCGTGTTGGCAAGGACCAGCAAGCCATATGACAGAAGCAAGAGAATGACTGGGATGAACGCAAAGAAGAAAAACGTCACCATAAGCAGAACTGTCATGACAATTGACGCAACAATCACGATCTCAAGGAACAACTGCGACTCACGGGCAAGGAAATGCACATAGCTTTCCTCACGCTGGCGCGGTGCTGTGGAGGGTGAGGTCTGGTATTCGGCAGGTGTCATCAGCGCGACCTCCTCTAAATAGGGCCACGTGAAAACGCGGCATGAATCAGGTCTTGGTACCTCAATCATGCCGCAAGATCGACGAATGTCCATATTGTGAAATAAGTTACGAGCCATTGGCCCGTTGGATCGCCTCAATCACCTTCTTTGCCCAGTCGGATCGCGAAGAAGCTCGTCGATCGCGCTGTGATTCTCCGGCGTGGTGGCGATCACCAGCACAGCCGCGAACTCCCACATTTTGCTGACGTCACCACCATGATCGCGCCAACCATTTGTATCGACCCTGCTCATGATCATGCCAATCACCTGATCAATTGCTTCAGACGATGGCTTGTCGCCGAGGATTGCATCAAGGGTGTAGATGCGAATCGGTAAGCCACCGTCATCAATGGCAGGACCATACGCTCGCTGCTCAGCCGCAAGCCCGAGTGCAGCCCGAAGCTGGGTGAACAGGTGTTCGGCGGCACGGTGGCTTTCTGTCGTATTCTCGATGAAGAGCCAGTGGTCGAGCACGTGAACCGACCCGGTATCGCCTCCCATCTCACGCCAACCGTGTGGATCGACCGATTCAAGGAGAAGGTCCGTGATTCGGTGCTTGGCCTCGAAACGTCCACTACCTCGGCTCATCGCAGCTCCAATCAGATCGCGAATGTCATACACGACCACGTGTGCTTCTCGCCGAGCCGCCTCTTCGTCCGTGATGACGATTGTTCCCTCACGGACCACGATCATCGGTTTGCTGAATGGATCTTGAGTCTCGATCAGTGCGTTCAGCGTCACCACGATGGTTCGAGTCGCTTTCGGGAGAGTAACCATGTGCGTGCGAGGCCCGTCCCTCCAATCCATCTTGATCTCCAGGCCGGTCTCATCCTGAAGAATCTCAACGGCTTGCCCCAGCGGTACGGCGTCGAATCCAATCTCGATCGTTTGCTCATGCAATGCCTTCAGTGTCGCGAGATTTTCAGGCGATTCATGAAAGCCAACACCTTTGAATGCATCGCTGTTTAGAGCAGTGCCATCGAAGATGGGCTTGTATCGGTCAAGAAACTCTGTTGCCCGAGCTGCGACTTCGCGTGCCTCTGTAGAGTCCGTCATGCGGTGAACCTTGGGCAGACCATCATCGCGTTGCATCGTGACGAGTTCGCCACCGAGTTCCTGCCATGCATTCGGAGCGACAAGTTCGATGACAAGAGACTCAACCGCATCACGGCGTTCGCGTTGGCTCAGGGACTCTCCACGGCTCCGTTCCTGGCCTGCTTCACCGAAGAGGCCGCCTCCGCCTCCGCCACCAGCACCACCGCCTGCAAATCCATGTCTCTGATCGCGCGCCGGTTCGAACGCGAACGACGGGCCAGATGGTGGGGGGGCCAATTGAGATGCTGTAGCTGACCGTGATTGCCTCCCTGGCCCGGACGGGGCGCTTGTCGGAAGGGGCGGCGGTGAGTGGCGATGGCGAATTCCTCTTGCAGAATCCACGAGTGCATCATCACCGCCATCGCTGCCGAAAACGCCTTCCCATGCCATGCCTTCGGGAAACTCAATCGGCACACGCACCAGCACTGATTCACCGTCAATCGTTTTGCGCTGCTTCTCAACCGCGACAAAGCTGGTGTACTTGCTCATGATCTGAAACTGTTCACCAAGGGCGATGATCGTCTGTTTGTCATCATCATTCATCCGCTGGTCAATGTTTGCCCGTGCCCAGAGCGTGGCGCTGACATCATGCTCGGGTTGATCCGCGGGGAATTCAAGGTTCAGCGTTCGCTGGTAGGGCCCTGCGCCGGTGCGGCCACGAATGGTCAACGACCCGCTGCCGGCATCAGTGTATCGGCCGTGAATCACCAACGGAGAGAAGTCAAACAGGTCCGGAAGCCGGTCAAGTCCAGGCATGACGTCCACAACTTCAACACCATCAAAGCTGAGTGATATATCTGTCAATACGGGCGTCGCGATGCGGTCTGCAAAACGTTGCACGATCGGCGTGACGTCATCGCCCGGCAGCACATAATCCGCAGCTCCGCGGCCGGCCTCGGCCATCTTGTCGAGCAGATATCGGTTCGGCGAACGGCTCATGCCGATGGTGAACATGCGAGACTGCTGCGAGTGTTCTCGCACCGCTCGGATGATCGCTTCGTCGTTGCCGACCAGGCCATCAGTCACGAACAGCACGATCCGCATCAGTTCGTCATCATCCGTATCATCCAGCACACTGGCTCGGTCGATCATGAAGATGCGGCGGGCGGCGCGCGTGACCCATCGCCCCTCAAGCCGCAAGGTTCGTGCGGCCGACGGAATGTGAGCAAGAAGATCAACATCAATCGACAGTTCGTCATCCACACGCAGGAGGTGCCGGAAATTCTCCTGAACGAGATCCGTCTGACGCGCAAGGACACTTACCCTTCGACCATCCGCTGGTAGATTTGCGAGCTGCTCGGCGGTCAGCAGACTCCGGCCGTCTTGTGCAAACTGGTGCGCCCCCAACGCTGCGAACACGGCATTGGCCATCTCGGTTCCGCCACCACCCTGACGCTGATCCACAAAGCGCTGCGCAATCGCGCGGTTTTCTGGTGTATTTTGTCGCGGCTCGTCCCAGAGTGTTGCAAGGGTGTTGTTAAAGCTGATCACATTGAACCGATCATTCGGCCGCATGGTGTCAATTGCTTTGTTGATGACTTCCTTCGCAGCGTCCAGCGCGGAGTATCCCTGATCCAAACGTGCACCGCGCATTGATCCAGAATTGTCCATCACAAAGATCAACTCACGTGGCCGGGCCTGCTCGTCCGACACGCGATGCGGCGGTTGAAGGATCATCGTGAAAAATCCTCCGGAGTAGTCGCCGTATTCGCCCGTGTGCGTAAAGATCGCTTCCTCGATACCGTCGCCTTCCTGTCTCCACGAGAGGATGAAGTCACGGTTGGGGATTTCAGTTTCCGCTTTGAGTGCGAGTGATACGCCAGTGAGCTTTTCGCCATCATGCCGCTCAGCGAACTGCACGACATCATGTTGACCGCTGTTGATGGCAGCTATACCCGGACCGCCTGTTTCAAGCCGCACACGAACCGCAACATCATGCCCGGCCCGCACATCCGGTTTGACCGGCATCGGCGTCACGCGGCTGGCATCGTCAACCTGGTCCGTATCCTGTGCGAACGTTCCCGGTTCCTGTGGGCCGAGTGGCGATCCGGGAATGTATCGTGGCGCGACCACCATCGGGAACACGAATGTGTACTCGCCGTCCACCGGTTCCAGCACTTCCACATAACTGATCTCGATTGTGATCTCCGCCCCCGGCTCGATGTTCGCGACCGATTGCGTGAAGATGTTCGGTCGCTCCTGTTCGAGCAGACTGGCGACATAGCCCTGATCGCGGGCCGCTTCATATGTTTGCCGCGCTAACTCACGTTCCTTCACTTCGCCTTGAATCACACGGTCACCGATGGTCATCGTCATGCGATCCACCGCGCCGTTGTGGCCGAGCGGGAAGGTGTACACCGCTTCGAC
>PWVT01000137.1 GCA_003562195.1 Phycisphaeraceae bacterium
GGCTTGTCAAGTGCCTTTTCCACTTCAATCGCTTGTGTATCTCAATCCTTGCAAGGTATAGATAGCGACAGTTCTGCTCCGTAGAAAACCTCTTCGTTAACGCATGATGATCATGATGTTGTGCGTCAGGACGTTCAAACTGATCGACCGGCACTGCGCATGGTCGATCGGACGCACGCACCGACGCCTTGCCTGCGTTTGATTACAGAAATAGGAACTGTTCCTATTTATCCCGATCGTCCCTATCGGGATGGTTCGCCATCGCAGCGCGCCTGTCGTGCTTGAAAAACCACGGAAAATTCAAGGTTTTGCTTATATTCGCGACTTTGCATGTCGATGGGCAACTCACTGACAAGTCTCCCGCTGGGGGAGACGCTGCTCCGGATCACTTATTGGACGCAGATGTCCGCTGATGAAGGCGGCGGCGTCCCTACCCACAACACAGAGGAGTCATTGACATGGCAGGTACACGAACGAAAACAGCAAGGCGCAGCGGCACAGCCAAGCGTACGGCCAAGCGAGGAGCCACGAAACGTGTCGCCAAGCGCACCACTCGTAAGAACGCCAGCACCCCCAAGGCCAAGCGCTCCAGCACCAAGAAGAAGCTGACCCGCAAGGCCTCAGTACGCAAGAGCCCCACCAAGAAGAAGACCGCCACTCGTAAGGCCGTCAAGAAGGCCTCAGCCAAGCGCTCCACCAAGACCGTCGCCAAGAAGCGTCGTCCCGCCAAGAAGAGCGCCAAGCGAGCCACCAAGACCCTTGGCAAAGTCAGCGGCAGCGGTGCCTCGATCGTTGGCAAGTTCGACGGTAACATCGTCGCCAGCGGTCAACTGCATATCGCGCCCGGCGCGAAGTTCAAGGGCAACATCCACGCTTCCGAAATGAACGTTGATGGTTCCTTCCAGGGCAACGTGCAGGTCAAGAGCCAACTGAAGCTCGGCAGCAAGTCCTCGTTCAAGGGCCGCCTCGTCGCCCCGACCTTCGTC
Source organism: Phycisphaeraceae bacterium (assembly GCA_003562195.1). Classification (GTDB taxonomy): domain Bacteria; phylum Planctomycetota; class Phycisphaerae; order Phycisphaerales; family SM1A02; genus PWVT01. Next base: position 987 of record PWVT01000137.1, read on the forward strand.
GCAGCCAAGGGTGCTGCGTTTGAGGGCTACTGCAAGATCGGCCGCCGCAAGGCCGCGTAAAAGGATTTCATCAAGTCAAGTTTCCACGCCGCGGTGATTCACTCACCGCGGCTTTTTTTGTGGGTGGTTGGAGTTTCAATGGCACCCGCGCGACAGGCATTGATCGTTCTTGCGGATCAGTGGGCGAGCATGACGTCGCTCTTGTCCTGCGGGGTGGCGCCTTCGGAGAGCTTTTGCGCTCCGTGGGGGAGCCAGATGTTGTCACGTGAGCCAACGATGGTGTCGGTCAGCCAGAGTGTAGCGCCGTCGCTGGCAAGGACATTCTGCCCACGGCCGCGATGGTCGCGCGACATGGTGTTGCCGGGCAGCATATGGCCGGCTCTGGCAGCATCAATGAGCGGGTTGCGGTCGCCGAGGACGATGGTGATGCGTCCGCTGCCCCAGGTCATGCGTGTGCCGGGCTTTTGCCACTGATAGCTGTAGGTATTTTCCAGATGATCGTGGTTGCCTGCGCAGTTGAGATGACCACGGCTGCAATACCCGCCTTCGACCAATGGTGCGAGGTTGACGACGTTGGAAACGGTGTCCCAACTTGCGCCGGGGAGGAAGCCGGCTCGCGCGATGGGCATGGCATTGTTGTTGTCTGCTGCATAGTGGCCGAAGGCGTAGCCGACCATGCGCATGTTGTTGGCGCAAGCCCGGTCGATGGACTGTTGTCGGACGGTTGCCAGCAGCGGCCAGAGGACGCTGGCAGCAATGAGGATGACGGCTGCGACGGAGATGAGGTCTGATGCACGGATGCCCCACCCTCCGCCACCGAGCTGTTCGTTGGGTGTCAAGCTCATGCGCGCGGCACGTTCATCTTCGTGTCGTGCGATCCGGGCCATCGTGGCGTGCAGCAGTGTTTCTTCTGCATCATCCACGGGATAATCATTCATCAGGCCGAAGAGTCTTTGCAGTTGCTCAACGCGTGCGCGTTCAGCATCTGAAAGCGTACCCATGGCCTCAACATCAAAGCCGGCCTCGATCAGGTCATCAAGCAGGCGCTGATCATCACCAGAGAGTGTTGACCCACCTCCGGGATTGTTGCAATTGTTCTCGCTCACGAAACTCCTCCTTCATGATCGCCCTTGCGACCACGCACTTCCTCCGATGCCCGAGCTGCCTTCCATGCACTGGCAAATGATGCTACCGCAGTGTGAAGGCGACTCTTGACGGTGCCCAGCGGAATCTCCAGTGAATCGGCGATCTGGTTGTAGCTCAACCGCTGGAAGTAGCTCATCAATAGGATTTCTCGCAGATGTGCTGGCATTGAATCCATCACCGTTTTTACCAACCGACTGCGCTCGGCATCGAGAATGGGCACATCCGGGCCGGGCAGATCGGCTTCAAGAAGATCCACGAACTTCTGTCCCTCGTTCTCATCGCCCAGCGACGCCGAGAGCGAGACGGCAGATCGCTTGTTGTGTTTACGGTGGTAGTCACGTGCTTTGTTCGCAGCGATGGTGAACAACCAGGGTTTGAACCGACGCGCGGGGTCGAACGTGTCGGCTGAGAGGTGAATCTGGAGAAAGGTCTCCTGAAAGACATCCTCACCCGCTGCACGAGAGCCGAGAAATCGGGTTAGAAAATGCAGCAATTCGTTGCTGTAGCGTTCCATCAGTTTATGGAACGCGCCTCGGTCTCCCTCGAGGTAGTCAGCCAGTAATGCTTCATCAGACTTCTTCTGCACGTACAACTCCGCCTTTGCGAACTCAATGATACGCATGGGGGCGGAGCGGGATGCAACCGGCCGCTGAGCACTTTTTGCATTCTGTTCGGAATCATGTTGGCATTTGCCAGCGTGATCATCCGGCGATGATTCACGGCCGAAGAATCCGAAATGCAGTGGTACAACGGTCATTGCTGCGGTTGGTACGATGCGAGCGGGGGCGAGGATCGCGCTTTCTGGCGATCTTTGCGCTTCGCGTGTATCCTTTTCCAGCTAGTGGCTGCCAATAACGCGCAGTCGGCTCCGGTAATTCATACCACGCACGTTTGACTCCGATATGCCCGTACCAGTTTCCCAAATGTGGACGGTCGCCAGCTATGTGCTCAAGCAGAAGCTCAGCGGCCGCAAGCGTTACCCGCTCGTGCTCATGCTCGAGCCGCTGTTCCGTTGCAATCTCGCTTGTGCCGGCTGTGGCAAGATCCAGTACCCGGCTCACATCCTGAAGAAGAATCTGCCGCTGGAAGACTGCCTCAAGGCAGTGGATGAATGCGGCGCGCCGATGGTGTCCATTCCCGGCGGTGAGCCGTTGCTGTATCCGTATATCCAGGAACTGGTTGACGAGCTGATCAAGCGGAAGAAGTACATCTACCTCTGCACCAACGCGCTGCTGCTGAAGGAAAAACTTGAAGCGGGCTGGTTCAAGCCGAGCAAGTACCTGACGTTTTCCGTGCACATGGACGGCCAGGAGGAGCATCACGACTTTGCCGTGTGTCGTGAGGGCACGTATGTAAAAGCGGTCGAGGGCATCCGCAAAGCTGTGGACATGGGCTTCCGCGTGACGACGAACACCACGCTCTTTGAAGGTGCCGACCCGAACTCCGTGCGGCAGTTCTTTGATGAAATGATGGACCTTGGCGTTGAAGGCATGATGGTCAGCCCCGGTTATGCGTATGACAAAGCGCCCAACCAGAACGACTTCCTGCAACGCAAGGAAACGAACACGCTCTTTGAGATGATTCTGTCCAATCGCAAGGATGGCAAGAAGCGATGGCAGTTCAACCAGTCGCCATTGTTCCTTGAGTTTCTCATGGGCAAACGCGAGTACGAATGCACGCCGTGGGGCAACCCGACGTACAACATCTTCGGCTGGCAAAAGCCCTGTTACCTGCTGCAGGAAGGATACGTTGACACTTTCGAGGAGCTGATCAACGACACCGAATGGGACAACTACGGCCGCGCATCAGGCAACCCCAAGTGCGCGAACTGCATGGTGCACTGTGGGTACGAACCCACGGCTGTGGATCACACCTTCAGCAGCTTCGGTGGGATGTGGGGGACGATCAAAGCCATGCTCTTCAACACCTACGCCAACCCCGGCGCCAAGAACCGACTCAAGGAAGAAGCCAAGAAACCGCACGGCCCGCTGGCGCGACTGGTGGAACTCGGCATGGCGGACGACCTGAAGAAGAAGGCAAGTTAAGCGGGGGCTGCTCCGATGGGTGGGCGTGACCTCGAACAGACGATTGATGAACTCTGGGACTTCAACGACCCTGCCGCAAGCGAAGCGCGGTTTCGTAATGCGGCAGTGCGCGTTGATGACGAAGCCGAACGCATCCGGCTGAAAACACAGATCGCTCGAGCGCTCGGGCTGCAGGGCAGGTTTGACGAAGCGCATGGCGTCCTTGACGAGGTCCAAAGCGCACTCGACACGCCCGACGACGCAATGTTGTTGCTTGAGCGCGGCCGCTTGCACAATTCCGCTGGCGATGTGGAATCTGCTCGGCCGTTCTTTCACAAAGCGTGGGATCGTGCGCGAGCATTGCAGCATGATGCGCTCGCGGTCGATGCAGCGCACATGATCGCGATTGTTGCGATTGGGGATGAGGCGTTGGAGTGGAACGCGCGTGCGCTGGAGCTTGCTGAATCATCTGCCGATCCGCGAGCGCAGCGCTGGCGCGGCTCGCTGCACAATAACCTCGGCTGGACGCGTCATGAACGTGGTGAGTTGTCTGCGGCGCTAAGCCACTTTGAGCAGGCGCTGGATGCGCGCAAGGCACAAGGCGATGAGCGGGAGGTCCTCATTGCCCGCTGGTGCATCGCGCGATGCCTGAGATCGCTCGGCCGCGTTGATGAAGCGTTTGCTGAGCAGGAACGTCTGCAGGAAGCATGGCAACAGCGTGGCGAAGCTGATGGCTATGTGCATGAAGAACTGGCAGCATGCCTTCGCGCACTCGGCCGCAATGACGAAGCGGAAGCACACGACGCTCGCGCCCAGGAATTGCTCACATCCAACGGATGACAAAGCCCAGGCATGGCAATGCCTGGGCATTCTCGTCCATCAGTCAAACAATCCAAGCTGGCCATCAAGGTTGGGTTTGATGAACGCGCTGGATGACAGCGGCGGGATGGGCTGGTCGAGGCCGAAGCGTTTGCGGTAGGTTTTGAACATCGTTGCGATTGCTTCTGCGTGGTGTCCTTCACCGCGCATGCGCGTGCCGAACTGTGCATCGTAGAGATTCCCGCCGCGCATCTCGCGGATGCGGCTTTCCACACGCTCAGCTCGCTCGGGAAACTCTCGCTGCAACCACTCCAGAAACAGCGCCTTGATCTGATACGGCAGTCGCAACATCACCCAGCCGGCGGACTTCGCCCCGGCCTCGGCAGCCGCTTCGAGTATCGCAGGCATCTCCGGGTCCGTCAGGCCCGGCACCACCGGCGCGACCATGACCATCACCGGCACACCCGCACGTGACAATTCGCCAATGGCCTTCAGCCGATTGGCCGGGCTGCTGGCGCGCGGTTCCATGGCCATGGCAATGTCGTTACGTAGCGACGTGATGCTGATGCCCACACTCACCGCGTTGTGCGTTGCCAGTTCGCTAAGCAAATCAAGATCACGCAGCACCAGTTTGCTCTTGGTGATGATGCTCACCGGCTGGCGACACTCAGCCATGACCGCAAGACAGCCGCGCGTGATGCGCAGTTTCGCCTCCAGCGGTTGATAGCAATCCGTCACGCCCGACATGGTGATCGGCTCGCCGGTCCATTTGCGGTGGGCAAGTTCCTTGCGGAGCATGGCGGGGGCGTCCATCTTCGCCATGATCTTGGATTCAAAGTCCAGGCCGCAACTCATGCCCAGGTACTCGTGCCCCGGCCGGGCGTAGCAGTAGATGCAGCCGTGCTCGCACCCGCGGTAGGGGTTCACCGACCAGTCGAAAGGGATGTCCGGACTGTCCGCGACGCGATTGATGATCGTGCGCGAGCGATCGTGAAACGCCTGCGTCTTGATCTGCACGCCCTCGGGATGTTCGAGCAACTGCTCATCGCGGTACTCGCCCAGCACATGCAGGCGGATGGGCTCGAAGCGATTGCCGGGGTTGAGCGTGCTGCTGCCCCGGCCGCGCGCCGGCGAGCCGTGGGTGGTACCATCAACAAGTTCAGACGGGTCACCACGGCTGTGCTCATCTTCATGAGGCGAGGCGAACATATGCCAAACATTATCAGTTTTATCCGCCTGCCGCAAGGGTGATTGTCGGGAGAATTGTCATGATCGGGCTTGATGCAGCATGGACCGCGGTTTTGGGAGCAGCAACCATCACCGCTCTGTCGGGTTGCCAAGACGGTCGGGCCACCTCTCGGGCGGAACCCGCCATGCCGCTCGAAGAGGCACGGGCGATGCAGGAACGCCTGATCGACACGCACTGGTCGCAAGACAGGCGGCCCGACGCCGTTTGGTACTTTGGAAAGACCGGACGCTTTGTCTTCAAAACGCATGATGAAGACGGCACGTTGAGTCGCCACCTGTTGCCCGAGGGTTTTCCCGAAGGTCAGCACCGAGGGTACGAAGGCGACTGGTGTCTCCGCGAGGATGGTCTGCGCTTGACCAATATTGTTCCAGCCAGATTCTGGCAACCAGGAACGCGCCCGACGAAAGATGAGCCCGGAACCAGCAACTATGCCGCTACCGTTGTCATTCACTGGGCCGACAAGAGTGAGGGAGGTTCCCGAGAAGAACTAAACATTGATGGCCGCACCTACCGTTTCATGATGCCGACCGTTGGCGGGGTAGCGCTTCGCAACCTCGCGCAGTTGGAGCGACATCTGACGCTCAGTCCCTTTGGCGCACCATTCAAGCGCGGCAGCGTTATCACGCTGGTCTGGTCGTTCGAACCCGACGGCAGTGTTGCCGCATGGGTCGAGTCGCCGGAGCAACAGGAGCCGAGAGCGGCGCGCATCCTTTCACCACTACCAAGCGAAGCGCTGCGAATCAGTGGACGGTGGCGCGTCGCCCACGAGCCGCCGGATGATCTCGATCTCGTCTTCTCATTGAACAAGAACAAGAGTCACCTCCTGCTCAACGAAGTCCACATCGAAGGCGGCGAGGACGACGGCAGTGTGATTGACGAACTCATCGTGCCGCTGGGATGGGTCGATGGCAAGCTGCGCATCAAGATCGACGGCGTCATGTACATGCGCCATGTGCCATGATGGACAAGCAGAAGAAGATCCCATGGCGCTTCATCATTACCCGCGGATCATTCATCCGGCTGGCCGGGCTGCTCTTGATCATGATCGCCACGGTGGTCGCCTTATACTTCATCATGTTCTCACTGCCGGGCAAAAGTTACACC
>PWVT01000127.1 GCA_003562195.1 Phycisphaeraceae bacterium
ATGCTGGCTGCCGAGAGCGTGAGAAGGAACCAAATGATGATGCTGCCGAGGATTTCCACGGATGTTTCGCCGCGGGCATCAGTGCGGTTGGAGATAAAAAACTGCCGGGCGAAACTTTCGCCCGCTGCGCGCGTTGCTGGTTCAGTTGCAGCGGCTTCCTGCGCTGTGGCGACCGCACAAGGGCCGATGCAGTAGAGCAAAGCGAGCATGACACCGGGAAGAAGAAAGCGAATGGGCATGAAAGCAGACCTCGTCAACAGGGTTAGTCTTCCGGAAGCGAACGGCGAACCTCGGCGATGCGTTGCATGACCCGCTCGCGGCCGTGGGCGCGTTCCTCGGCCTCGGCGCGATCCAGCAAACGGCGAGTCGTCGCGGGACGTTCGTACACATCCCGATACAGCACAGCAGTTTCAACCAAACTCAAACTTGCATACGGCGACCCACGATGCAGGATCGCGCAGCGGGTGAACAGGACAGCCGCATCGCCATGCCGACCTGCGCCGAGCAGCGCGCGGCCGAATTGATATTGAAACTGCGCCAGATCGCGCCGGCCGGGGTTCTTTGCAACGCGCTTGCACGCTTCAATGGCTTCGGTCCATCGTTCCGCTTCCAGCAGTCGTTCGATTGCGTTGGTGGTGGCGTATTGATTTTCAGACGCACGCGCGGGGGGTTCTGGTGAAGCGGACTGCTCTGGTGCGTCATCGGTTTCGTCTGATTCAGCGTGTTGATCGTCCTGAAGAATCTCGCCATGCGCGACGCCTGACACCGTGGTGCCCAGTTCGATCGGTGGGCCGTCATAGGCCTGTTCGAGTCGATCGTGCACGGGTTGAACGTTGCGAATGAACTGATCCAGTAGTGTGATCAGTTGCGCGTTGTCGACCTGCCGTCGCGCCTGGCGGAGCAGATGCATGGCTTCGCTGGCGGCAGCGAAGGACGGCTCATTCATCTCGCTCACGGGCGCGACTGTGCGCCAGTATGGATGCGCTTCGAGAAGCAGCACTGCGGCGAAGTGGCCGGCGGCCTGCACGGACTGGCCGCGAATGTCGTGAGCGCGCGCAAGCAGTGCGTGAATCCACAGCCGCTGCATGTCGTTGGCTGCATGAAGTAGCGCCCGTTTCAGCAGCGGGATGGCGCGAGCGTACTCGTCATCTCGAATCGCGTCGGATGCCTTGTCAAGATCATCTAATTCAGCAAAGGAGATGGCATCGACATCTTCCAGGTCTCGGAGTTGTGAGCGGCCGGTTCCATCGACATACATCACGCGCCCAGCTTCGATGCGCTGCACTGAGCATGGTATTGGGATGTTGGTCCCGCGCAGGATGATGGCATCGCCGTACGCAGTCGCAGCACTGAGCATGACCATCAGGAGTGCGGTGAGCGAGGTTTGCTTCATCGCGGCTCCCGTATGCCGAGGCCCAGTTCCGCCCGGCCAAGAAACTTGTATGCCCTCGGCCCACCATGTTCATCTGCAATTCGCCGGAGCGTGTCGAGCGGATCGGGGTCAAGAAACTGGATGCAATTGATTTGCGTACGTCGTTTGCCGGTCAGTCGATCAGCGGGGTTCAGCTCATCCAGCCGCGCAAGCACTTCCTTCTGGTCAACTTCATAGATCCCTGATCCGGTGATATTGTCGCTGAGAAGAAAGATGGCATCGGGATTCATCCCCAGCGCAACTTCAAACGCAGAAAGTGGGTTGGATCGACCGGATGGAATGACGTTGTCATCAATCCACTGCAGCACGCGCCGCTTCTCGCTGGACGTGGCGGGATTCCATCGCCCGTGTGGTGGCACCATGACATACTCGTTTCGCTGGAAGAAGATAACGGCGAAGCTTTGCTGGTCAGCCAGTCCGTCAAGCGAACGGGCAAGCTCCATGAGCACGATGCGCAGATAGGGGATCATCCCGCCTGAAGCATCAATGATGTACACGATGCGCTGCGCGTTGGATGTGGTGACGCCAAGAAACTCTGCAGCACCTTGCACCGGAGGTGGGGCGAAATCACTCGGCGGCGGGCCGGTCAGTGATTCGGGCATCAGGTCCAGTGGTGGGGCGTCAAGGTCGAAAGGATCATCAATCAGCGCCTCGTCGATCTCCAGTTCCGATGGCGCGAGATCTCGTTCATCTGCGAGTGTTGGTGCTGCATCAAGTACCGCGACGGGGTCGAAGTGCATCGCTTGAAAGTCGGCTGTGATCATCGGCGGCTCACGGTCGTCGCTCATCATGACAACGGACCAGGTCACCAGTGATCCGAGTAGCACCAACCCGCCGTGCAGTGCGAGGGACATCAGCCACGGGACAACAACTTTTGCACGGCGGGCTTTGGGTGATTCACTTCCCAATGCCACAGCATGCTGCTCAATGGCATGAGCAGCATCATCACTGTGCGCTTGTCGCGGCTGAGTCTCTGCCACGCATTACCCTCCGCATGTGGACGAATGTCTACCGCCCCGCTGTGTATCAGGGCACGTCGTCCAGTTCCGGGTCTTTGGGATGATTCGGCCGAAACAGCAGCCGATCAAGACTGAGCGGCCCGGGACCGGTGAGAAACACTCCAAGCGCCAAGGTGCCCAAGGCAAGCTGGACAAACATGCGGTTGTACGCGGCATAGCCGCCGGTCATGTCAGCCGCGATGGCGAACAGTCCCATGTCGAGAAGAGCGGGGAGTGATGTGAGGTAAAACGCCACGCCCATGGCGACAGCGAGGCCCAGCCCCCAGACCCGGCTGAACAGCCCCAGCAGCAAGAGCGCCCCGCCGATGAGTTCAGTCAGCGTGGCGAGCCACGCCATCGTCACCGGTTGCGCCCAGCCGGCATTTTCAACGGCAAGCGTGACCGTGTGCAATCGCTTGGCTTCAATGATCACCTCGCCGGTTGCCGGATCGGTGCGCAGCACATCTCCAGGCGGTTCGGGGATATCCGGAATATCCACTTCCGGCACATCGAGTATCGGCTCGCCATCTGGCTCGCCGGGTGGTTCGGTCGGCGGTTGATCGGCTGGGGCTTCATCCACATTGTTTGAATCATCATCACGTACCAGCCACGAGGCAGGCGTGACCGTGGTGTTAGGCGGGGCGTCTACGATACCCAGATCGATCAATGTTTGGGCATTATCGCCGGTGAACTCATGCGTGTGCATGAGTTTGTTCCATCCCATGGAGAGAAACGCAGCGCACAGGATGATGCGTGCAAGAGTGGGGACGATGGTCGTCGCATTAAAAATATTCAGTCGCAGCATGGCTTAGATCCAATTCAGGCGTCAATTCAGCGGCGGCGTTTGCCCAACGTTCGGCGAACGCAGATAATCGTACCGCGATTCGCTGCGGGCGTGGCGGAATTGGCAGACGCGCTGGATTTAGGTTCCAGTGGGGAAACCCGTGGAGGTTCGAGTCCTCTCGCCCGCATTTGAAGTGGTGGACGGTGCATCGAGCGGTGCAGACATTCTCATCGCTCGATGCCTGCTTCTTTTCAATCCCTGCAACCGCTCGGTCGCTCATTGCGAAATAATCCGGAAAGTTCCCCGTCGCATGAGCAGAGCAGGTAGGGCGTGCCGGGCTCTGGCGACGGGGTTTTTACTGCGCCCTGGCCAATTCGGCTATTGCAGCCGCGGATGCTGCGGGTGATGCTCTCCTTTGATGCGTCAGTGTTGCTACCATCACAAAGTCATGCCCGAAACGCAATCGACGAACTGGTCCCCAACATCTTGGACCCAATTCCCCGCAGCTCAGCAGCCAACGTATCCCGATCAGGCAGCGCTTGATGTCGTGGTGCAACAACTTGCCGCCTTGCCGCCGTTGGTGACGTCTTGGGAGATTGAATCACTCAAGACGCAACTTGCTGAAGCAGCGGCAGGTGAGCGATTTTTGCTACAAGGTGGCGACTGCGCAGAAAACTTCGCCGACTGTGAACCATCCACGATCGCCAACAAACTCAAAATTCTGCTGCAAATGTCGCTGGTGCTGGTGCACGGCACGCATAAGCGAATTATTCGTGTCGGCCGCTTTGCCGGGCAATATGCCAAGCCGCGCTCCAGCGACACAGAGACAGTCGATGGCCGCACGTTGCCGTCGTATCGAGGGGACATTGTCAACGGCATTGCGTTTGAGCCGGACTCACGTCAGCCGGATCCAACGCTCATGCTGCGCGGATATGAGCGCGCTGCACTGACGCTGAATTTCGTCCGCTCGCTGATCGATGGCGGTTTTGCTGACCTCCATCACCCTGAGTATTGGGATGTCGAGTTTGTGAAGCATTCGCCACAGGCCGCTGAGTACCAGCGCATGGTGGAGTCCATCGGCGAGTCGCTGCGCTTCATGGAAACACTCTCCGGCGTGCAAGTGGGCCAGCTCAATCGCGTGGACTTTTTCACAAGCCATGAAGGGCTGCACCTGCTCTACGAACAGGCACAAACACGGCAAGTGCCGCATCGTCGCGGCTGGTACAACCTCTCCACGCACTTTCCCTGGCTGGGCATGCGTACCGCGAACGCCGATGGAGCGCATGTCGAGTATTTCCGCGGCATCGCCAACCCCATCGCGGTGAAGATCGGCCCGGACATGACCGAGCAGTGGCTTGCCGAATTGCTCGATGTGCTGCATCCGAACAATGAGCCGGGACGGTTGACGTTCATCACGCGCTTTGGTGCGCATCACATTGCTGAGCAATTGCCGCCACTGATCGATGCGGTGGAGAAAGCCGGCAAACGCGTTCTTTGGGTGTGCGACCCCATGCACGCAAACACGGAAACCACAGCCAACGGCTACAAGACGCGCAAGTTCGAGCACATCCTTGCTGAACTTGAACAGGCCTTCGAAATTCACAAGATGAAGGGCACCTACCTCGGAGGAGTCCACTTTGAACTCACCGGCGACACCGTGACCGAATGTACCGGCGGTGCGCGCGGCCTCAACGAAAATGACCTCAAGCGCGCCTACAAGTCACACGTGGACCCGCGACTCAACTACGAGCAGGCCTTGGAAATGGCCATGATCATTGCCAGGCGAGTGCAGTGACACACACGTCAATCCACCCAAACTGAATACGAATTTGTGCGAATCCACACCTTTTCCGACCGGCTTTGGATAAAGATCGTGTTATCGTTGTGTTCAGCACGTAGGAATCAGCGATGAACATGATTGAGAGATTCGGGATCGTTGCAGCCATGAGCGTCGTCACCGCTGCGGCTGGCGACAGTTGGCCGACGCCGATCAGTATTGATGGCAATTTCGATGATTGGGCGAATGTGCCGATTGCGTATGCAATGGATGAAGTCGCCGACGGCCTTGCGGTCAAGTGGATGAAGATCGCACATGATGATCAGTTCCTCTTCTTCAAGTTCAAGCTGACCGAAAAAGTCTTGCTCACCGGCAACAACCCGGCGTGGTTCTTTGTCGATGGAGACAATGACTCGACGACCGGCTCACCAGTCAACGGTATCGGCGCGGAAATCGAATGGGAGTTTCGGCAACTCAGCGGATGGTTCTATCCCGGCTTTATCCAAATCAGTCATCCGGATATCACACTGCGCAGTGCGCCATCGGTCAGTTCCGACCGATTCGAGATCGCCATTGCGCGCGACACGATGATCAACGATCATCCCCTGTTCAGCGGGGGTACTGTCCGTCTCGCAATGTGGGTCGCGCAAAGTGGCGGCATCTGGTTCCCGGCTCCGGGTGACCAGATCAAATACACCTTTGACGATACCACGCCCGTTCCCACGGAGACGATCCCCTTCGAGCGCGAATCGCCAGATGACCTGCGCATCGTGTCATACAACGTCTGGTTTGACGGCATGTTCGACCCTCAGCGTGAAGCAGCATTCACGCGCATCCTCAACGCAATCGAGCCGGACATTGTTCACTTCCAGGAGGTGTATCAACACACGGCAGCGCAGACGTTGGCGTACATGAACGAGGCCGTCCCACTCGATAACGGGCAGTGGTTTGTCGCGAAGATTTCTGATTCCGTCACGGTCAGCAAGTACCCCATTAGTTTGTCGCTGAACGTTCAGGGCAATCTGGCCATGCTCGTCAACACATCGGCGAAGCTCGGCAAGCCGATGTTCATGTTCAACGCCCACCTGCCGTGCTGCACCAACAATGCCGGCCGACAGGCGCAGTGCGATGCGATCATGCAGACGATCCGCAATGCCATGCTGCCCGGCGGGCAGATCACGCTTCAGGAAGGAACGCCGATCATGATCTCCGGGGATTTGAATCTTGTCGGCCACGCGCAGCAACTCAAAACGCTGCTGACGGGTGACATTGTCAATCAAAGCAACTACGGCCCGGCGTTTGACCCCGACTGGGACGGCTCGCATCTCACCTCCGTCTGGCCTCGCCAAACGGAAAAGCGCATGGGCTACACCTGGCGGAACAACCTTTCAGGATTTCAGCCCGGCCACCTGGACTATCACATCTACACCGACTCCGTGCTTGATGTCGGTCGCTCGTTCACCATCAACACACAGACCATGTCCGAAGCCAAGCTGGCCAAATACGGCCTGCTCGAAAGCGATTCACTGGTGTCGGATCACCTGGCGTTTGTTGTTGATGTTCGACCGGCATCCACCTCACCATCCATACCCGGCGATCTCAACGGAGACGGCATTGTCGATGTCACGGATTTGCTGTTGTTGCTCGGCGCGTGGGGGTCGTGTTCCGGCGATCCATGTCCGGCTGACCTGAACGGTGACGGCACGGTCAATGTCGCTGACCTGCTGATTCTGCTGGGCAACTGGGGATGAGGACTCAGAACGTCACGCGGAACGGGCGATCTGTGCGGCGGCGACGTGTTCCGCGATCTGGATCGCGTTGAGTGCTGCACCTTTGCGAAGCTGATCCCCGGCGACGAACAGATCCAGCCCCTTGCCCGGCGGTTGGCTGATATCCGCGCGGATGCGGCCTACGAGGATGTCATCAATGCCCGAGGCAGCAATCGGCTCGGGGAACGCATTGGCCTCGCGGTCATCGACGATCCGCACGCCGGGTGCGGATGCCAGCGCAGCGCGGGCATCGGCTTCGCTGAGCGAGTTGCGGAAAGTCACATTGATCGCTTCGCAGTGCGCCCGCAAGACCGGTACGCGCACGCATGTGGCGGAAATACGCGGCGAGGTGTCCTCCCAGATCTTCTTCGTCTCGCGCACCATCTTCATTTCCTCTTCGTTGTATCCCTCCGGCCCGATTGCGGAGTTGTGGCTGAAGAGGTTGAACATGTACTGACGCTGAAAAATGTCCTGCGTGTATGGCCGGCGGTGGACATGGTCATGGGCTTGCTGCTCAAGTTCCGCCATCGCTGCGGCACCTG
>PWVT01000121.1 GCA_003562195.1 Phycisphaeraceae bacterium
TCCATACGACCGGGACATTCGGGAGTGGTGGGACTGGATTTTTCGGCGGTGTGATGTCGTCCGTCGCTTTTGATGAGATCTACATCTTCAAACACGGGCCGAACCACTTCGTCTTCATCGACGACCTGCACTTCGGCGCGATGGTGCCCGGCCCCGGCGGTTTGGCGCTGCTCGCGCTGGCCGGCGCGTTCACCGCACGCCGCCGCCGTGCGTAAAGCGTTCCGCCCCGCGCTCCGGCATTGCCGCGCAAGCGGCACGCGGGTTTCCCCCGGCCATTGGCCGGGGGCTAAGTGGGCGGTGGGTGCCAACACGCCGATGTGTTTTCGCGCCGCACCATTTAGCCCCCCCGTCAATGACGGGGGGCGTGTACCATGCGCACCACGCGCGGCGTGTGGTTCCCGGTTCCCGCCCGGACCCCCGGTTTCCCCCGGCCATTGGCCGGGGGAAACCGGGGGGCGGACGCGGTGTTGCGTGCCGATCCGGCCCGGTTTACGATTCGCGCGTGGGACGGACGCTGGCGATCATGGTCACGATGACCACGTACGGCACGTGGCTTCGTGGGGACAAACGCGGGTGGGTGGAACAAGGCATCATCATGCCGCCGGACCCGGCGCTTGAAACGCGCGATTCCAATCGCATGAAACATCCGCCGTTCCGTTTTGCGCACAACGACCTGATGCCCGTCGGCGAGATGATCGGCCGGTCACTCATCGAACGCATGGATGCGACCATCCTTGCGCTGACGGTGCAAACCTGGCATGTGCATTTCATTGTCGCGGCGATCGAACATGACATTGGTGCGGTTGTGAAGTGCGCCAAGGACGCTGCACGGTACGGCCTGCGGCCGGGGCGGCCGATCTGGACGGACGGATATGACAAGCGATTTTGTTTCAGTTTGGCGATGGTGGAGAAGCGCGTTCGATATGTCGAAGCGCACAACACATCGCATGATTGGAGCCCCCGGCCATGGCGGTTCATCGTTCCGTTGAATGAATGGGCCGCATGGTCGATGTAACGGCGCATCGCGCTGCGCGCGGTGTGGTCCCGGCCCCCCGTCATTGACGGGGGACTAAATGGGTGGGGGCGGGCGTGGTGCTCGCCTTGTGCGGTGTGTGGTCCCGGCCCCCCGTCAATGACGGGGGGCTAAATGGGGGGTGTTAGAATGTTTATTCACTTACGGACAGGCGTGCCTCGATGGTGCGCACTTCGTCTTCGTCTTTATCATCTTCGTGATGCTCATCGGCTTCTTCATCTTCGGCGATGGTCTGCGTGGCTGCGCCATTGCCGAGGTGAATGAGCAGGAAGTCTTCGTACTTGCGGTAGCGATTGAGCGTCTTGACATGCCCGCCCAGGCCGTGGCCGCCGGTGGGGTCAAGGAAGAGTTCCACGTTGGTTTCCTTGCCGGCTTCCAGAAGCGCGGCATAGACCTTGACGGTGTCCTGATACAGCACGTTTGCATCTTCCATGCCATGTACCAGCAGCAGGCGGCCTTTGAGGTTCTTGGCCAGTGGGATCAGCGAGAATTCTTCCAGATCGGTCTCCCCTTTGCGGCTGTCGCCGATGGTGCCGGTGGAGTACCACGAGTTGTAGTTATGCCACTCGGTGGGTCCGGCACCGGCGATGCCGACATGAAAGACATCGGGCTTGGTGTACATGCACTTTTGCGTCTGGAAGCCGCCGAAGCTCCAGCCGTGCATGCCGACACGATCTGGATCAACGCCGTGATGTTCGACCAGCCAGTGAACACCATCGACGAGGTCTTGCGCCTGCGGCCTGCCGACTTGCTGGAAGCTGGCTTTCTCGAACAGGCCGCCGTACCCGCTGGTGCCGCGCGGGTCGATGGTGACGGTGACATAGCCGTGCTTCTTGGCCATGTAATAGGCGAAGAAGTAGTTCGGTGCGCCGTAGCTGCCGTCGATGACCTGTTTGCGATTGCTTGAAAGCGGACCGCCGTAGACGTAAATCAACAGCGGGCGTTTGTCATCCGGCGACCAGTCGTCGGGCTTGAACATCTTGCCGTGAATCTCATGTCCAAGACGATTTTTGTAGGTGAAGAACTCCGGCACGGGTCGTGTGCGTTGGTGGGCCTTGTCTGGGTGTGAATCGGTGAGCACGGTGTGCGTTTCATCGTCGGGACGAATGGCAACCAGCTCGCGCAGCTCACCATAGGTCACGAAGTTGGCCAGGACATGTTCGCCCTTGGGGCACACAGCCGGGCTCATGTAACGACCCTGATTGGTGGTGAGGCGTGTCAGGCCGCCGTCTTCGAGGCATACGCGGTACACGTCCTGCCGCGTCATGTGTTCAGCCGTGCCCCAGGCGAACATGCGGGTGTGATCAGGATCGACATCAATCGGGTAGATTTCAAACCGGCCGGTGGTGAGTTGATCGACGGCCTGGTAGAGCGGATCAAGCCGATGCAGGTGCCGGTAGCCGGATTTTTCTGCCAGGAACACGATGCGGCGATTGTCGGCAAGGTAGCGCGGTTCGATGAGACTTGGAGTGTTCGGCCCGCCGTAATGCAGGAAGCGATAGACCTCGCGGGCTTCTTCGACTTCGATGTCAAGCTCAGCGTCTTCCTCGGTTTCGATGCTGTCGTCATCATCGTTGCCGTTGGAGTTGTTGTTGCTGTTTTCGTTCTCGCCGTTCTCGCCGTTCTCGTCGTTGTTGTGTTCGTCAGCGTCGTCCTCATCCTCGTTGTTGAGTGTGAGCCAGGCCTCGTAGATAGCGACTTGTGAGTTGTCCTGTTCAAAGATGGAGAACGTCACGCGGGTGGAATCGGGTGACCAGTGGGGCACGCGGATGACATCGCGCGGCCGAGTCTGTCGATCCGTAAAGACGCGGGCCAGCTTGCTGCGCTCATGGAACGGATCGCCCATTTCGTATAGGTAGATGCTGACATCGCGCTGCGTTTGCGGATCGTCTGACACGGTCCGGCGCACTTCACGCGCGCGGGCGAAGCGTTGACGGTAATCCACGATGGTGACGGTGCGGTCTGAGCCGGTGCCCGGCCGCACACGCGAAGTGAGAAACACCATGCGCTGCCCATCAGGGCTGACGCGATAGCCGGTCATCGATTCACCACGCGGCAGATCGGGGTCGAGCTGCTTGATGAGGTGACTGCCAAAGGTGACTTTGAGCAGCGAGCCGCCCTGCATGTACGTATAGCCGGAACCGTCCGGCCAATATTGCACACCGCGGACGTTGTCGTTGGTCATGGTCAGACGCGAGATATCCAGGCCGTGTGCGGTGGGTTCTTCCGGCTGGTCGGTCTCGATGATGAACCGATAGATGTCGCCTCGGCTGACCACGAGCATTTCGTTGTCGGTGGGGGACCAGCGGAATGATTGGATGCCGCTATAGCGTGGTGCGTCGGAATCTTCGGCATCATCATCGCTGACCCAATCGCCCCAGTTTCGGTTGTGGTTGGTGTTCGTCTCGTTCTCGTTGTCGTTGTCGTTGTCGTTGTCGTTGTTCTCTTCACTGTCATCGGCGTTGTCGTTGTTGTCATCGTCGTCGTTATTCTTGTCCATCATGCCGGCTTTGCGGGCCTTTTCACGACGATCGCGTGCGACTTCGCGGGCGGATTTCTGGAACTGGGCCATCACAGTTGGGGACGTGATGCGCTGCGACTCGCCAGTTTCGGTGTCGTATAGCCAGAGGTCACTGCCGTGGCGACGTTCTTTATAGGGGCGATAGAGGTACGCGGCGTAGCGTCCATCATGACTGAAGGCCATGCCGTGCGCTGCAGGGCCGAAGAACGTTCGTTCGGGAAAGAGCTTTTCGAGATCGAGCACGAGTTCATCGTCCTCTTTTTCATCCTCTTCCTTTTCGTCGTCGTCGGTCTCGGAGTCGGTGTCATCGTCATCATCGCCACGGTCTTGGCCGTTGTCGTGGTCATCGTCATCGGTGGCGATGGGTGTCGGCAGTGGTGCCGGGCGTGCTGCAAGGCCGTCGGGTGATGCAGCAAGACTGTGAGGGAAGAGCCATGCCAGCAGACCGATCACGGTGAGGATGAGGACGAATCGCACGAGAAGAACTCCTGAATTGACGTACACCAAGGCGGCTTACGAGACTCGCAAGTCGGAAGACACGTTTCTCCACTGTAATTGTTGCCTCGACGCAACGGAAGGTTGCACTTGCCCTTTTTCAGCCAAGCGTGGCAAAAGGGCGGATGTTGTCCGATAAGGGCCGTCTCAATCAGCAATGGCGGAGCGTTGCGGCCATGAAAACGGCCTCCTGAAGCTGGCAACGTGCCGGCGAGGTGTCTCGCATGGCACGTTGCCCTGGTGCTTCAGAAGGCCCGGGAGACGCAGGTGGACCCGGCCGGCGCCGACTGTAATCACGCGGCGGGACGCCTGCGTTACTCGGGGATGAGTACGGTGTCGATCACATGAATCACGCCGTTGGTGGTATCAAGATCAGCTTTGATGAGCTTGGCATTGTTGATTCGCACTTCACCCGACCGATCGCGTATGCGAAGGTCCGTGCCCTGCACGGTGGTGGCGTTGCCAGCTTCGAGGGCCTGTTCGGCGTACACGCGGCCGGGGACGACGTGATAGGTCAGAACGGCAATCAACTGCTCACGATTCTCCGGCTGCAGGAGCATGTCCATGGTTTCAGATGGCACGTTGGCGAACGCCTCATCGGTTGGTGCGAACACGGTGAACGGACCGTTGCCTTGCAGTGTGGACACCAAGCCGGCATCGCGAATGGCTTGCGCTAATGTGGAGAAGTCACCGGCTTCCGCAGCGGTTTCAAGAAGGTCCTTGGTGTTGGGCATGATGATCGAATCAATCACGTGAATCACGCCGTTGCTTGCCATGACATCTGTCTTGATTACTTTGGTGGAGCCGTTGAGCTTGACGGTGTCATCTTCGACCTTGATCGACACGCGCTGGTTGGCGAGGGTGTCGGCAAAGTCAAGCTTGACAACATCCTCGGCCTTGGCTTTCGCGCTCACGACGTGATACGTCAGGATGGTGCGCAAGGTCTCGCGGTTTTCAGGTTGAAGCAGTTCTTCGAGTGCGCCTTCGGGCAGTTTGTCGAACGCTTCATCGGTCGGGGCGAACACGGTGAACGCTCCTTCATCGGTGAGCGCATCGATCAGCCCCGCGGCCTGCAGCGCGACGATCAGTGTGTTGAACTGACCGGCTTCGATGGCCGTCGCGATGATGTGCTTGCCATCTTCGGCATCTCGATCGCGTTGCTCGTATGGCTGTGCCGTGACAGGTGGTGTGGAATAGTCATCGGCATTGTTGGAATGCACATGCGCGTTCAAGCTGACTGTCATGCTGAACGCTGTTGCTGTTGCGAACGTTGTGATTAATCTGGTTTTCATCTCAAAACTCTCTTTCTCAATGAGACGGCAGGCGATCGCGATCGTTCAGCGTTGCTCACGCCGTCGGGGTGTCAGTCATGTAACAGCGAACACTGTCATGACGCTTTCACTTCGCCAATACTGGCGTGACAGATTCAGATTCTGTCAATCAAGCTCGCGCACTGTGTGTGTGACGTTTGTCATCGGGCGATATTGCGTAAGACGTGGCGAGAGACAAGTCGGCACGCAATAGGGTTTAGGAATCGCGCGTTTCGTGTTATCCTGTTTACGGTGGTTTGAGTGCCGCCTGGGCAACGGTTGCTACGGCGCCAACGCCATGGCCCTGCCGATTGATGAAGTTCCAGGGTTCTTTACTGGCGCGTGGATGGTGCGCGCCACCGGCATCGCCGATCCAAAGCATCCAACCGGCGATCTCAACGGCGATGGCGTGGTGGATGTGTCCGACTTGCTGCTGCTCTTGGCAAACTGGAGCTGACCCGAACCGGGCTGACGCGGTCTGACGCAGGCAGGCAAGCCCCACAGTACCTCATGGCCGGTAGTGGGTCAGTTTGAGTAGAGGTGGCACAGGCGTCCCGCCTGTGCATGGTCTGAACAGGCCTCTAGCTTGTTGATACGTTCCTCAGGCGGCACGGGTTCAAACTGTACCAGTACGTCATGGCCGCGGCAGCTTGATCGCCCTTGGCGAATCGCTACAATGAACGATTCGGCATTGCACCCCGTTTTCAGGTCCTCACCTCCCATGATTGAAGCCCTCAAGAGTGATGAAATCGTCAAGAAGTTGGGTGGGCGTTTCAAGCTCACCGCATTGATCCAGCACCGGCTCAAGCAGTTGGTTGTTGAAGGTGCTCGGCCACTGGTCGAACGCGAAGGCCGAACCGACCTTGAACTGGTGATCGAGGAGATCCTCCAGGACAAGATCACCATGGACTGGTCCGAGGCGGATTACACCCCGCCCAAGCTGTAACGACCGCCGCACACGCGGTACACTGGCCTTGTGACTGGTCACAGCACTCCTTCATCGTCACCCCACCGCCCACAGCGGGTCATCATCGGCCTCAGTGGTGGTATCGCATGCTATAAAGTTGCGCATGTCGTCAGTGCGCTGGCTCAGGACGGCGTTGAAGTGACGGTGGCCATGACCGACTCCGCCACGCGCTTCATCACGCCGCTGACATTCCAGGCACTGTCGGGCCGGCCGGTGTATGACAGCCAGTGGTCGCACATTGAATCGCAGGACCCGCAGCACATTTCATTGGCCCGCGCGGCTGATGTCATGCTCATCGCCCCATGCACCATGGACATGCTCGCCAAGCTCGCGCATGGAAGAACAGATGACGTGGTGAGTCTGATCGCATCCGCAGTTGATCTGCAAAAGCAAACGATTCTGCTCGCGCCGTCGATGAACGAGGTGATGTACAACCAGCCATCCACACAGCGGAACCTCAAGCAGTTGCGTGAAGATGGATTCGAGGTGATTGCCCCCGGCAGCGGCTGGCAGGCCTGCCGCACCGAAGGCGTCGGTCGCCTCGCCGAACCGGACATCATTCTCAACGCAGTCCGCCAGCACCTGCCAACCGCACAACCCGAAGAGGGTTGAAAAGCGTTCGCCGTGCCGCCAACGCGCTGCAGCGGCGAACGCCCACACAGCTCGATCGCAGAGACCTTCTGGTTGCAGGGCTTAAACGGCCAGGTTTGTATTGCCTTGGCTACTGGCGCTCGTTACGCTCGGCCGCGTGCGGCGGTGTGGCTCGGGTCGGTGCTGCTCTCGCAATGCTTGCTTGACGTTCACCACTGGACTCTTGGGGAGGACCGACAATGCATCACCTCGTACTGGCATAGATTGAATCCGGTGGCACAGGCGTCCCGTCTGAGGAACGTATCAACAGGCCAGAGGCCTGTTCCACTTTCAAACTGTACCAGTACCCATCACCTACACACCCTTGCCGCGTTGCCCGCAA
>PWVT01000170.1 GCA_003562195.1 Phycisphaeraceae bacterium
CTTCAACCGATTCACATGCGCGAACGCGATCCGTCGGGCCAACCTGTGCAACCTTCACCCGTTCGGGCTGAATGCCCGGCTTATGTGCGGGCAGTTCCCATGCACCCCCGCCGGCGATCGCCACGTAGATCGTCCCGTGCTTATCTGCGTCGGCGACCGATGCACCGTGGTTTGTTGCAAGGTTTGGGCAACCCATCACACCAAGCGTCACTTTGCTCGACTCGATGCGCGCCAACGCTATGGCGTACTGCTGCCCACGAAGAAACCCTTTGGTGCCATCAACAGGATCAAGCGTCCAGTACGCCTCAGCGCTGCCATCATGGTCGCAGGCATCGATCGCGGCGATTACCTCATCCTCGGTCACATGCTCCCGCCAGGCCTGCACCGTCTCAACGACCGCCTCCAGCACATGCTTCTGATCGGGTTGCCGCAGCGTATCGGCATGTTCCTCTCCGACAATCAACGGCTTTGAAGACTCGTGCATTGACAGACCGATCTGCACGATGGCCTGCACGGCGAAATCTGCGACGGTGACCGGGCTGCGGTCATCCTTGGTGATCTTCCGCACACTATCCAGGTTCTGCTGCACCGACCTCGCCACGCGGGAGGCGTCGGCAACAATATCAATGGCGGCACGAAGGGACGTTGGCTCTTTGCTCATGTCAGTCTCTACCGGGCTGGCTTCGTTATGGTTCGCTGCGACTTGTGCCGCAATGACACAGTGTACCCGACGAGTCACGCACCCGCCGAAGCCAGATCGCCGCGATGCAGCTTCATTTTCTTCAACTCTGCAGGTTATTGCTGCATGTTCGCAGCGCACGGCTGCACACCGAGATACGTGAGCGTTTCATCAATAATGTCACGCACCACCGGCCCGGCTATGGCGCCGCCGAAGTGACCGATGGATTTGTCCGGATCGTCAACGACGCACACGACAACAATACGCGGCTCGCTGAACGGCGCACCGCCGATGAAGCTGGCAACGTAACGATCCTGGTGATAGCCGCGACCATCACGCCGGGGCAGCTGCGCTGTACCGGACTTGGCGAACAGTTCGTACAACTCCGACTGTGCCCGCCGACCAGTGCCTTCGGTCATCACATCGCGCATGGCCCGACGCGTCAGCAGCGCGATGGATTCCGGCAGAACGCGTTCGATCACCTCAACGGACGTGTCCGACCGTCTCACGGCGGTCGTACGAACCGGTGGCAGTGTGCCATCGCGCGCGAACGCGCTGAACGCACGAACCATCTGCAGCGGTGTAACAGCGATCTCGTGACCCATCGGCACCGATGTTTGCGTGTAGTGCGTCCAGTCCCCCGGACGGGTGACAATACCACCGGTTTCACCAGGCAATCCTGATCGGGTCGCGGCACCGAAGCCGAAGCGCGTGACTGCCTCGCGCATCTCGCGCTCCGTCATGCGCTCTGCGACGATCGCCATGCCGCTGTTGAGTGATTTGATCAGTGTTTCCAACCAGGTGGCGTCGGCGAAATTGAACGCGTCACGAATCGACCTGCCCCGGCTCGTGCGAAATACCACACCCGGCGGTGGGGTCTTGAGCACCTCGTTGGGCTGCACCCGACCGAGTTCCGTGGCGACGGCCCAGATGAACGGCTTGAATGTTGAACCAGGTTCATACGGATCGGTCACACAACGATTGCGCCCAAGTGCTGGATGAATCTTGCGGTTGGGATCTTCCGTATGCTCATCCCACCCTTCGCGCGGGTTCAGAACATCCACCATCGCAAGAATCTCGCCCGTGCGAACATCCATCACCACCGCTCGCCCGCCGCCAGCGTTGTACTCCTGCACCACTGTGTTGATTCGCCTGCTGACGATTTCCTGCACGACCAGGTCGATACTCAGGTGCAAATCTTCACCGGCAAGTGCGGGCCGATAGCCGGTTGGCTCAATCCATAACGCCTGGCGACGTGCATCACGCAGGTACGTCAGTCGCCCCGCTTCCGGGGCCAAGCGTGTGTTATGCCGATGCTCGACTCCGCCCAGGCCGGTGTGCTCAAATCCGACCATGCCGACAATGCTGGCTGCAAGTTCGCCCTGCGGGTAATGCCGCACCAATCGCGGTTCAAGCCCCACGCCGCGCAATCGTGCTGCACGAATGGCATCGACTTGCCAATCCTCCAGCAAATGTTCGATAACGACGTACCGCCGATCACGTCGGGGCAGTATCTCCTTATCGATCTCCACCGGATCGATTCGCAGCAGATGCGCAAGGTCCACCGCGATGGTGGAGAGATCGCGCACTTCTTGTGGATCAACAAACAACCGATAGCCCAGACTACTCGTCGCCGCCACTCGACCGCGCTGATCGAGCACATCACCCCGCCGGGCCAGTTCAGTGCGGCTGGACACTGGCGAGCCAACCGTCTCCAGTAACCGCGGTTCCGGACTGACCTTAAGCTGCGCTACGCGCACCAGTTGCAGCACCATAGCGGCAACGATCACGATCACAAAAACACGGCCCCATGCACTGATTCGTTGGGCCTGCGTGCCGAATAGATCGTCTGGTGTTGATTGGGAATTGGCCACGGGATCGAACTCACATGCGTGCGTATGAACAAGATGTATCGACCGCACACTGCCCAAGCATTGTGCTCACAAGCCGCGGACCGCTATCCGCCAAGATCCTCTTCGGGGAATTCGTCTTCAAACAGCGCGATGCGCACCGTTGGGCGCGAATCCGGTTGCGGCCGTGATGGGATAGCCACCCACGAACCACCCAGCGAATCTTTGGCCTTGCGAATCTGCTCAGGTCGAGTGCGGTGAGCAAGATCGCTTTGTAAACGCCACAAGGTTTGCTCTTGCGCTTGCAGCCGCTGATGCAGTGATGAGATTTCATGGGCGGTGTCAATGCGATGCTGTCGGTTGACCAGCAGCGCACCGGCTGTCGCACCGGCAACAAGAATTATGAACAGCAATTTGGGAAACATGACGATCAGCCCGGGCGGGGCACCTTCAATTCCGTCCCGGCACGCAGGTTGTCCGGATCGGCAATGACATCGCGATTGAATTCATACAGCTCACGCCAACGGCGCGAGGTTCCCAGCAGTTTCAAGGAAAGCTCCGACAACGTATCACCTCGCTGCACCGTGTAGGTCGTGTAGACCTGCTGCTGCGGTGCGGGTGCAGTATCGCGGGTGAGCGAACTCGGCTGCGTCCGGGCAGGCGCAGGCGTACCGCGTCGTAGATCACCGGACGCGGGGATACGCAGTCGATGATTGATGCGCAAGCTGTTGGCATCATCCAGGCCGTTGAATCTCGCAAGATCGTTGACAAGGTCGCGCGATGTGCTGTCGTAATACTGCTGTGCGATTGATGTCAGGGTTTCGCCAGCCCGAACATCGTGAAAGATGAACGGCACCTCGCCACGTTGCTGCGATTGTTCATTGTCACGCTCACCATTGACCGGCTCACCCATCACAATCTGCTGCACTGCATTGTTCTGCGGTTGCGGCTCCGGCTTCGGCTCGCTCTGTGATGCGTTACGGCCATTGGCAATTTGCGCCGTGTTGGTCGCCAATGGAGCACGCAGGGCATTGCTCTCCTCACGGCTCCGATTGACTCCCAAGTCAATCAGTCCCGGGTCGGTCCGCCGCGTTTGGCTGAGTGGGTCGACCGGTCTGGCTTGAGCCAAGTCAGCCGACTCCTGGTTTCGTGCCGTAGAGAAGTGGTCGGAGATCAGCACACCCACCAAGAGGATGAGGCCGAATCCGACGACCAGCGCGAGCTTGTTTTCTCGTGTCATGTGCATCAGCGTCCGTGCTGCGCCCTGGCGAACATTCCATATCCGCCCTGGCAGATTCAGGTTGTCTGCGAGTCTTTGCAGTATAGCGAAGACTCGACCTCATTCTTCAGCCAAGTTGCATCACGCGCAACTTGGCAGAACGCGCTCGCGGGTTGGCCCGAGCTTCCTGCTCCGTAGCCGTCACCGGACGCCTGGTCAACCGCGTGGCAAGCTCGCGGCGTTCCAGTTCGGCAAAGGTTTGCTTGACCATGCGATCCTCCAGACTGTGGAAGCTGATGATCCCAACGCGCGCCTTCGCAGCCAGCCACGTGCCCTCGCGCTGCCCCGCGGCCCGCGTGATGTCATCAAGCAGCGAGCGAAGGGCGGCCAGCTCATCATTCACTGCGATGCGCATGGCCATGAAGGTCCGCGTGGCTGGATGCATGCGAGACGAGCGGGCTCGGGGGCCGTAGGCCTCCTCGACCAGTCGCGCAAGCTGTGCCGTTGTACGAATCGGCTCGCGGACGCGACTTTGCACAATTTTTCGCGCGATCCTTCTGGCATAGGGGTCTTCACCGTACTGAAAGATCGCATCGGCCAGCTCACGCTCGGTCATCGCGGCAATCAGATCCGCTGCGGCAGTACGACCTGAGGGGTCCAGACGCATATCCAGCGGGCCATCAGCGTTGAAACTGAACCCCCGCTGCGGGTCATCCATCTGATTCGAACTGAATCCCAGATCTGCCAGCACCATGTCGGCATGAACTTGCCGATCCCTCAACACCTGCGGCATTCGAACGAAACTGCTGTGCACCGCGGAGAACGCCCCGCCCGCGGCCTGCACTCGCTGCTCAGCAAAGGCGAGGTTGTCCGCATCCAGATCAAACCCGAATACCCACCCACCCGGCTGCACCGCCCCAGCCAGATGCTCTGCATGCCCACCTCGGCCGACGGTGCAGTCCACGACAAATTCTCCCGGCTGCGGATCGAGCAGGTTCAGCACTTGGTCGAGCAAAACCGGAATGTGGCCGGGGTCGGTCATGTGGATCAAAGGGCACAGTAGCACGCAGACAGCGGGTACACTGCGATCATGAGACTGATTCTTTTGCTTCTGACGGTATGCGTGCTCGCAAGTTGCTCGCGGCTGCGGTTTGTTGTGGACCTCACCACGGCTGAAGATGCGCTGACGGAAAGCGTCGTGCTCAAGGACGACGGCGCGCGCCGCACCAGCCCGAAGGTCGCGATGATCGACGTGACCGGGCTGATCATGGATGCGCGGCGGCCGGGCTTGATTACCAGCGGCGACAACCCCATGGCGGAACTGGCGGAATCACTGAAAAAGGCAGCCGACGATCATCGAGTCGTTGCGGTCCTGCTGCGCATCAACTCCCCAGGGGGGACCGTCACCGGAAGTGATGTCATGTACCGCGAAGTCAAACGCTTCCGGGAGACGACCGGCAAGCCGGTGGTCGTGCTCATGGCCGACCTCGCTGCATCGGGTGGGTACTACCTTGCGTGTGCTGGCGATCATGTCATTGCTCATCCCACCACCATCACCGGATCAATCGGGGTGATCATCCAGACAATCAACTTCTCCGAGGGAATGCGCCGTGTGGGGATCCGCGCCGAGTCGATCACTTCGGGTGAGAACAAAGCAGCCGGCTCTCCGTTCGAGCCGACGAGGCCGGAACACCGAGAGCTACTGCAGGGTCTTGTTGATGAGTACTTTGACGGCTTTATGGAAGTTGTAACACAGCGGCGGCCTGCCCTTCCCGAAGCCGTACTTGCCGAGGTCACCGATGGTCGCGTGGTCACCGGCAGGCGGGCGCATGAGATCGGCCTGATTGATGAAGTAGGCGATCTGCACGATGCGTACGCGGCAACCAAGAAGCTTGCGGAAGTCACGACTGCCCAACTCGTGAAATATCACCGTCCGCTGAGTCACGTTGCCAGCCCGTACGCTGCGACGCCGACCGCCCATGGTTCGCAGATCAATCTGATGCAATTGAACGTTGACATCAGCCGACTGCTGGAACACCCAGGCGCATACTACCTTTGGGACGCCTCACTGTTCGCGGGAAAGTAATCTTGGTACAGTTTCGCCGTCTGAGAATCCCCGTCGCCTGTGCAGCGGGACCGAAACCCCTTGTGGAGGATTATTGAATGACTGAACTGCCCCCGCACGATCACGCTCCTGCTGCACAAAGCGCAGGTGAGGTACCCGGCGCGACCGCAAGTATGGTGCTTGGCATCGTGAGCATTATCCTGGCCCTGTCATGCTCACTTGCCGGACTTATTGTTGGGCTGATCGGCATGCAAAAGAGCAAACATGCCAAGGCGTTTATTGATGCCAACCCCGGCAATTACGTCAACGAGAGTAATGCAAACATTGGCTACACCTGCAGCATCATTGGTGTGATCCTCAGCGCGGTGTTCATTGTGCTCGGCTTGCTGTGGGTCATCTTTGCTGTGCTGCTCGCTGCAGCCGGTGCCGCAGCGTGAACCAACCAAGCGGCTGCGGTCTGAGCCGCTTGGTTGAATCAACGGCCAGTGAGCGCTTCGAGCGTGTGCGCAGCGGTGATCAGTGCCATGGCCTGGGCAGCCGTGGGCATGTTGGAATCCCACGTCGCAGCGCGGATGCCACCGCGTGCGCGATCCGGGTTGCGGACTGACCAGAGAATTTCTTCGCGTACGCTCAGTTGCATGAGAAATCGCATCGTCTGCAAATGCCGCCCTAGTGCCAACGATGATTCTTCCATACCCGTGATTTCCCGATGATTCAGCACGGTGGCAAACCACGCTGCGGGGCGCGTGGTTTGTGCAGTCGGGTGTGAACCGAATCGATCAGCCAGGGCAAAGCCGCCGCGCACATCAGCAGGGTGCTCATCGTCGGTCATGATGACGCGCGTGGCTTCGATGATATCGTGCAGTCGGCGCAAATCATCAGCGCGAACGATCGGACCTTCGACCGCGTTTGCGTAATCCAACTCTGCCCAGCCGATCCACGGCAACAGGGCAACGTGCTGATGTTCAGGCAGCGCGTCCCACGCAGCGTCAATCGCTGCGCGGACACCGGTGCGCTCAATCGCCTCATGTCCATCATGCAGCAGTCGGGCCTTGGCTCCGGCCAACAGTGCGGCGGACATGCCGCTGAATTCAGGTGCCTCGCTGGCTGCAACAATGGCCGCCACAGCCGCATCACGCAGCCCTTTGACGACATCATCATCTTCAAGTTCTGCACAGGCATATATCACCGCTGCGGCAACGGCTGGGTTGTCCACGGTGTCCTCGATCTCAGCGAGGTCTACAAGCAACTTACGGGCTTGCGATCGCGCGAGCGAGGCAAGTTGCCGATCTACACCGGGAGCCGCTGCGTATCGACTCAACGCCAAACTGGTCAGCGCCTGATCAAGCGGCGGAGCTTGCAGTGGCCCGAATGAGTCGGAAACTGCGCGGTAGTCACCAAGCAGGCCTAATGCGATCGGCTCCTGCACCCCATGCCTGGCCTGCTC
>PWVT01000239.1 GCA_003562195.1 Phycisphaeraceae bacterium
AGGACGTGTTCGGTGAGGGTGTCCTGCCCGCCGTGGACGAGCCGGCCATGGACCATCGACGGTCAAACGGAGTCTCAAGCAATGTGGGTGTCTGGATACGATTGAACAGCGTGATGGACGTCTTGTGCGTGAGCACGCCGCTGCGGTACAACACGCCACGGTCGGTCACCGCCCAGCGCGTCACCGCCGCAGCACGCCACGCGTGCGCCGTGAACAACGCTGCTGAAGCACCCCAGACCGCAATGCCCCACGGCCACAGCGCCATCGTGGCGGCCGCTCCCAGTACCGACGCCAGCACCAGTCCGCGGCGAATCATTCGCCGACGCGCATGCGGCGCAAGCGGCTGCCAGTTCACATCCGCCATGGCAAACTCCGGTACAAGCTGTTCGATCAAACCCGCCGCCGCTTGCCGATCAATTATCGGCACGAACCATCGGCGCGAGAGCAATGCGGTTTCATGATCTTCGACATTTCCGCCGGCGGTTTCAATGCGCACAGTTGCCTTGCCGAACGCTCGGTGCAGTATCGACTCGTGGATGGAGAGGAACTGAATGCGCCTGGTGGGAACGGTGCCCTGCACGCGCGTCAGCATCCCGCAGGAGACTCGAACATCGTCACCGCACAGCATGAGGCGAAAGTTATCGAATCGCACAATGCTCCAGATCACCGAAAGCAGCACGATCACTGCGATCGCCCCCAATGCAATCATTATCCATGAAAGTGCGTTAAGAGGCATCTCGAGCGTCCACCCGAAGATCGTCGCCGCGACCTGTCGGCGATCCAACATGTCAAAGGCCCAGTCCATCTGCCATGCAATGCCTGCGATCGCTGAGACAAGCACAATCCCGCGATTGACAACGAGACCGAGGATGGCAAGATCGCGTCTGTTGAGCGAAAGAATCTCGCGTTCACTCGCGCGCCAGTCCTGATCGTCCTGCGAGGCGGTCTGCTCGTGATCCTTGAACACATATCCGCGCATCTGCTCGATCGTGTCGAGTGAAAGCACGCGCAATTCAGCATCCGCCTCGCTGCCGCTGCTGGTTTCAATCTTGACCACCGCAACGTTAAACCACCGATGCAGCACGTTTTGGATCACATCAATGTTCTGTATCCTGCGGTACGGAATGTGACGCTGCTTGCGAAAGAGCAACCCACTGTTGATGACAAGCTCGCTGCCTTCGTAACGAATGGTCAGCAGGTAGTATCGCACCGCGTGATAGGCGATGACGCTCACGATGCTGAGCATCGCCGCCGACCCGGCCAGCGTTGACATGACGGTGAGATTCGCCCCCTCGCCACGGAAGAAGTACCACAACCACAGGCCGACAACGGCGCCGATCATGCTCGGCAAGGTGGCAAGCGCGCCAAAGAAGATGGAAGAGCGATGCAGGCGATGCACCGGTTGCGATTGCCGGCCTGTACCATCGGCAACGGTTGTGCCCACGGCCTCGCTGTGCTCGGTCATGACTCACGCTCTGCAATGAGGTAATCGCGAATGCGCATCGCTTTGCCATGCTGCACGCCCGGCAGGGACACCTCCGCGTTGTGCGTGCCCGCGGTATTCATCACCAGCATCCCGAGACCGTAATGCCGCAGCAGCGGCCCCTGCTGCACATCCGTGTGCTGCACCCGCGAACGCGGCACGTTCACGATACTTCGCCAGAACACGCCAGATCGAAACTCCACGCCCAGCGGCGAGACCGTGTACCGCGCATGCCGATACGCCAGCGGCGGATACCACACAACCATCCAAATGCGCCATAGAACAAAGCACACCAGCGCAGCGACAATCGTCACTCTCACCAGCCAATTCACGTTGAACACAAATGCAACCAGCAGCAGCAGCACGACCGCCGGCGTGCCGACAATGCCCAGCGTGATGAGCATCCCCAGCCGCTTGACTGCAATCCAGTTCGGGTGCAGCCGCTTCCACTCGCCATCAGCGATGTTTCGCGAGCGCAGCGACCCCTGAGCAACGGTGTGCTCATTCGCTTGCAGTGACGCCTGAAATTCCCGATTCACTTGCAGCATGGTAGCACCAGACTCAATGTAGTGGCCTCCACATTCAGTCCTTGGGAATTGAGGCAGCGGCGTTGCACAACTGTATGCCGACGTTCAAATGCGCAATGCGGCTGAGGGTGTGCTGCTCGCGGCGCTTGATGGGTCTGATGTCGAGAAACAATCAATCCGCCGCGCGGGCCGATCAACCCCCGCAATGGTCTGCGCAGTCCCCGGCGTGGGTCGTTGAGACCATTAAGTGGTTCGTGCAACCCGCTGAGCGGTCAGCGCGACCGACGCATTGAGTCGCTCAACCCCCGCGCTGGGTTGATCGACCCACCGCGTCAAAAGATCGAACCAATGAATGGTTCGACCTTCTGAAGCGGCGGTTTGCGCATACCAATGCGAAGCGGAGAGAAATCACCGGCGTAAATGGTGAGATTATCGGCCACGTGAACCGGCAACTCGGCCGATGGTGTCCAATGCCCGGTGGCATGCGCGGCGTGCGGCGTGCTTTTGCTTCGCCGCAGCAAAGCACCCGGCATCCGACAATTCTTGTCTTGAAACCCGCTCCCAACTCCATTATGGTGGCCCCCATTGGAAAAGGAGGGCCAAAATGCCATTCACACACATCACCCGCGCAGCGGTCATCGCTGCTGTCGCTGTTGTGATCGCTGCGCCGGCGGCTGCGCAGAGCGGCATCGATCATTCCATCGCCAATGCCGATGAGTTCGAGACCTGGCCGTTTGCGGCGATGGGCGATCTCAACCGCGATCTGGTCGTGGATGTCTCAGACCTGCTCGGCGCGTGGGGGCCGGTGCCACGCGGTTCCAGCGCCCCCGCGGATTTCAATAACGATGGAAGTGTGGGCGTCCGCCGACTTGTTGATTCTGTTAGCCAACTGGAGTTAGGAAGAAAGCAATGATGCGATTCAATCTAACGTTCGTTCGGCGATCCGCCGGAGCAGTAGTCGTGGCGTTGTGCGTCCTCGCCGCCGGCGATTATGCCACCGCCCAGTGCCAATATGAAGTTTCCGCGATCATTGAGCCGGAGGAAGACTGTTCGCCGTTTCCCAATTCGCTCGTTTATGGCCGCGGCATGAATGCACATGGCGAAGTCGCCGGCCACTACGTGCCGTGCGCGATCGGCGATGAGCGAGCGTTCTTCTGGTCGGAATCGACCGGCTTTGTCACGCTCCCCACTCCACCGGGTGTGGTGCAGGCGTATGCCAACGATGTCAATGACAGTCGCATGATCGTCGGCTCGCACTTGATCAACGGCGTCGGCTGGACCGGCTTCGTGTACGACCCGAATACGCGGGGGTTCACCTACCTTCAGCCGCTGCACGATGGCCACGGACAGACGCAGACCGTCAGCACCCTCAACGCGATCAATAACGCCGGCATCGCAGTAGGCGCGCGCCTTATCAGCAAGCCCGGCGTGACGCCGGCCGTTACCAACGCAGTCATCTGGAACACCAACACCGGCGAGGTGACCGACCTGGGCGTGGGTGAAGGGCCGAATAGCCTGGCGGTAGATGGAAACAACGCAACAGATGCCGCAGGATGGAGTGGAAGTTCCCCGATCAGCACCAACGCACGAGCACTGATCTGGTCGGATACAGTGCTCATCGAGTTGGGCATGCTTCCGGGCACGATTCAAAGCACGGCGAGGAGTATCAGTATCCAACAAGATGCCATCGGGTCTTGCCGCGAACCCAATCTTGGCCCCTTCGTTCCGTTCTTGTGGACGAAGGGAAAGATGAAGCCGTTCCCGATTCCCGACGGTTACCACAACGCGGGCGCTTCGGACCTGAATGATGTCGGGCAGTTCACAGGTGCAATGGCAGCGAAACCAGGCGCACCTTGGGAACACTTCATTTTCCAGCACGGCGAGTTTTACAATCTTGCGGACCTTATCGTTGATTCGCCGCCGAATCTGAATCTCACTTCAACTACGCGCATTGGTAATGGCGGCCAAATCCTTGGACGCGCAGGGACAGTGGCAGTGTTGCTTGCGCCGATCGGTCAGCCCACAGGCGATCTCAACTTCGACTGCCGTGTGGATGTGCACGACTTACTGATACTTCTGGATGCATGGGGGCCTGTCCCTCGTGCGGCGCGGCAAACAGGCTCACCGGCTGACCTCAACGGAGACGGCGTTGTGAACGTTTCCGACCTTCTCATACTTCTCGCCAACTGGAGCCATTGATCTGAGCATCGAAAGGAGACATGGCGGCTTCAATACCGTGGGGATGCTCCAAACTGGGGAGTATCCGGTGCAATCATCTCAACTCCGATTCAAGGAGAACAAGCGTGATAGGAAAAATATGTAAGTGGTGCAGGGCAATTCCCAAGTGTCCCGTGTGGTTTCTTTGTGCTCTGCTGATGTTGGTTACGGCTGCCGTAACGTCAACCCAGGCGCACGCACAAGTACAGGCGGACCTTGTCCTTCGTGTTGATATAGTCAACGGCGAAGTCACCGGCGACGGATCAGACTGGAATGAAGACGCGTTCAAGTTCTTGCAGGATGCACTTTCCGAAGCGAACACTTACCTCGAAAATCCTCAACATGTCGATCATTCCGTCGACATCTGGGTCGCGGCGGGGACGTATCTGCCGACGCAGGGCGTGCAGGACACTTCGTGCTTCGATGATCAAACCTATTGCGAGCAGTGCTGCTCGTTCCGGATGCGCAACAATGTTCGGCTTTACGGCGGTTTTGCGGGGTCCGAGGATTTCCGCCATGAGCGCGATCCCGCCGCCAATGAAACCATTCTCAGCGGCGATCTCGGCACCGAGAATTCGCGCACTATCGTTCGCGCGGAGAATGTTAACGAGTCCGCCATGATCAATGGGTTCACACTGACCGGCGCAGGGGGAAGCACCATAACGGGATACGCAGCGATGGTCATGGATAGCGCTTCACCGCTCGTAATCCGATGCCGCTTCATTGAGAATCAAGCCCAAATCGGCGCAGGCCTAACTATTATGAACGACACCCCTTCGACGGCACATATCATCAACTGTGAGTTCATCGAAAATTCCGGCACGTCGGGGGCTGGAGGGGTCGCTGTTCTCAATACAACATGGAATGTCGTGTTCGTCAACTGTCTCTTCTATCGCAACAATCCCGGTCCCACTGCGACGACTCATGGTGGGGCGGTTTTTCTCGACAATACCCATGCCACCTTTCGCAATTGCACATGGAACAGCAATACGATTCCACTTGGAGGGACGACACCGGTGGGCGGCGCAGCGATTCAGGCAAACGCATCACAGGCCGTATTGCTCAACTGTGTCCTTTGGAGCAACACCACGGGCGACCCGCCGCACGGAACATGGGCCGAAGAAATCGTGTTTCCCGGCTATTTTGCTGGAGATCCGGTTGGTCTCACTTTCGTGTTAAACAATACATGCATTCGCGGTTACGATGAAGGCGACCTCGGCGGTGTCGGCAATATCGATGACGACCCGCTGTTCGTAGATGAGAATGCGGGTGATCTCAGGCTCAGTCCGAACTCGCCCGCAATTACTCGCGGCGACAATGCGCTGACCTTTCCCGATGTTTTCAATGTCGCGGATGCGGTCAGTTACAATCCGAATCTGGCGACGCCGGACCTCGACCTGCAATGGCGCATTCGGCGATGCCTCGTCGATATGGGCGCCTATGAACAGAATGTGCTTCCAGACTGTCCCGGCGATCTGACGGGGAACGGTTTCGTCGATGTTTCAGACCTGCTGGCACTGCTCAACGAGTGGGGGCCGTGCGAGGAGCCGTTCGAGCCTGGGGGATGCCCGGCTGATTTGACTGGGGACTGCGCGGTGGATATCTCAGATTTGCTAGCGCTTCTGGGTAACTGGGGTGATTGCGAAAGTGTTACCACCGAGGCTCCGCCAACAACAGTCGAGGAGTGTTTGAACCGGTACGAACCGGGTTCGTCCGAACTAGAGAAATGCCTGCTCTGGGTTGAGGAACAGCAACATTATCTCGAATGAATTGTCTATATCAAAAGAGTCCAAGCGTGACTAACAATAGAGCAGGCCGCCCCTTTCGGGGCGGCCTGTTGTGCGTGCAAGTGCGTACGGTCGTGATTACTTGATGTTGACCGTGCCGCCGGCTTCTTCGAGCTTGGCCTTGAGCTGGTCGGCCTCGTCCTTGGAAACCTTTTCCTTGACGGCCTTGGGGGCGCCGTCAACGACTTCCTTGGCTTCCTTGAGACCAAGGCCGGTCGCTTCGCGGACGGCCTTGATAACCTGGATCTTCTTATCGCCAGCCGCTTCGAGGATGACATCGAATTCGGTCTGTTCTTCGGCTGCTGCAGCATCGCCGCCGCCCGCCGGGCCGGCCATCATCACCGCGCCGCCTGCTGCGGGCTCGATGCCGTAGGTTTCCTTCATGTAGTCAGCGAGGTCAACCGCTTCCTTGAGGGTCAGGCCGGCGATTTCGTCGCCGATCTTGGTGATCTTCGCTTCGAATGTTTTGGTTGCTTCTTCGGACATTGGGTCACGTACTCCAACAATGGGTTGACACGAATCAAGAGGAGCCGCCCTGTGCGACTTTTAACCCCGAAGGGCCAGTTGAATGCGTGGTAAATGTATTTGCTGTCGGCTTATGCCTTTGCGATAGTCTCGCCCTTTTCGAGGCGTTCCTGAATTTCCTTGACGATGCCGAGGATGTTCGAGCCGGGGCTGGTCGCCGCCTTGATGAGGTTGCTGGCTGGAGTGAGCACAAGCTGCACAACCTTCGCCTGGGCTTCATCCTTGGTCGGGAACTCGCTGAGCCGCTTGACGCCGGCTTCACCGTCGAAGTACTGGCCATCAAGCACCGCCCCCTTGAGGGTGAGCTTTTTGACTTTCTTCGCCCAGTCCACCAGTTCGCGGGCGACATCCACAACGGACTCACCGCCATAGGCGAGAGCGCTGGGGCCTTCAAGCGCGGGGGTGACGGCTTCGAGGTTGGTGCTGGCAAAGGCCTTGCGAGCGAGTGTGTTCTTGACGACGGTGACTCGGATGTTTTTCTCAAGCAGGCCGAGACGCATCGCGTTGTTTTCGTTGGCTTCGATGCCGCGGATCTCCACCACCAGTGCGCCATCGATCCCGTCGAAGCGCTTCTGGTAATCGCCGATCATCATTTCTTTGATTGGTTTGCTCATGGCTGTTCTTTCAGAAACTCCGGCCAGGGCCGGGGCTGTTTAGATCGCGACTTGCACGCCCGGCGTCATCGTGCCGCTGACGA
>PWVT01000194.1 GCA_003562195.1 Phycisphaeraceae bacterium
CAGCGCCACAGCCCACGGCGCGGTTCGCCAGCGTGCTGCGTTGCCAATGCAACCGATGAGTGCTTCGATCATGTACGCCACTGCACCGAGTCCTGCATCCGAAATGGGGAAGGCCTCGGAGATGTCCGAAGTAAGAACGTCGTGCGTCCCCTCGCTGAACACCGGGTCCCATGCATGGTCGATATGACCGAGCTGATAGGCGGCCAAATATCTGGCAAGAAAAAAGTTCACGAGCGCGAGAATAATGATCGCCGTCCGTTGCCACTACGAGGATGGGTTGTAGGACCAGCCCGGTGGGGTGTCCGGACTGTCACTTCGCGGTCCATTGAGGCCGCGTGGTACGACGAATGCCATTGCGACGCCGAGGGTTCCCACGACAGTGCTGTTGAGGTAGGCCGCCGCACTTGGCGTCTGTACCACAAGCGGCGCGAAGAGAAGCCAGAATGCTACAATCGCCGCTGCCCATCGTGCCCACCAGCGTTGCCGTGTGAGAACGCTCGCGAGGCCGAAGCATAGCAGCAATGCACCGCTAAGCAGATCGCTGTGCATCATCGCGCCGGTGTATCCCAGCGTAGCCGGGCAGGCAAACATCCACACGCCGAGTAGCGCGAGCACGACAAACGACCAGTGCGGTTCGGTGGGTTTCATACGAGCAGGTATGCAGTCATATCAATCGCTGATGTGTTCGTTACTTCTTCTGTTGGGCTGCATCGCGCACCACCCAGTCAGGCGGTGGAATCTTGTGGGCGCGATACCAACCGAGCGGATTAGTCTTGAGCGAATTGACCAGGGCTGGCAACGTCTCACGGAGGTTGTGCCGCGGCTCCCAGTCAAGCAGATGCCGAGCCCGGCTGATATCCAGTTCGTAGTGATCGTCGGCCAGATCGATCATCCACGGCTTGATGAATGGGTCTTCACCAAGTGGCAATTTCTCCTGCATCCAGGCCCCGGCCTGCGCGAAGGATTTCGGCATCCGTTGCGTTTCCCACGATTCGCCGTGAATCAGTTCACCAAACGCACGTTGCAACTCTGCATAACTGATCGTTTCCGGCTCACCGATGAGCAGTGTCGTGACGTGTGGCAGCTCTTTTCGACGGTCAACCAAACGCGAAAACGCATCTATGAGATCATCAAGATGAATCATGGCCTGACCGGTGCGTGGGTCACCGGGAAACACGCGGCCGGTTAGGCGGCGTTCGTAGATCCGCTGCATCTGGTGCGAGAGTGGAATGGAGTGTCCATCATCGTCATATACCCCTGCGATGCGCAGCAAGACGACATGAATATCTCCGTGCTCGCTCAGAATGAGTTGCTCTGTCTTGACCTTGCTTTGAGGGTAATCCCACTTGGGATCGAGCGGCCAGTCTTCATCAATGTTCTCACCAGGTTTGCAGGGAGCATGAACGAGCAGCGTACTTGAGAACACAAACTGCTCAACCGAGGAGAACTGTTGCAATTCACGTAGCAGCCGCCGGGTGCCATTGACCGTTATGGCTTTGTACTTCTCGCTCGGTTCGCCTGCGAAGTCGTAATAGGCAGCCAAGTGTAAAACAGAAGCGATTTGATTGCCGTGTTCCTGATGGATCCTCGCCAGAGCATCGGCAACACTTTGATCTGATTCGAGATCAATCGGGAGAAAGCAAGCATGTTCGGGAAGGGATTTTGGTTCGACGCGATCGAGCCCGATGATGTTGTACTCTCCTGCAATGCGGCTGGCCAGTGCTGAGCCGATCAGCCCGCTTGAGCCCGTAATGATGATGTTTTCGCGTGGCAGACGAATCATGAAGGTGACGCTAGTGATCACCTTTGCCTGCGACTATGAGAAAGTGAGCCGATGCCGGCACAACAGTAGTGCCGCTACTTCCGTTTCTTTGCAGGAACCCAAGGAACGTCGGGAACTTTCTCGTGAACATTGGCGCGACGCGCCATAGCAAAGAGCAGGTCGCTCACCCGGTTGACGTAGATCACTGCGCCGTCGCTCACCGGCTCACTGTGGCCGACCGCAATCATCAAACGCTCAGCACGACGACAAACGGTTCGCGCCAGATGCAGTCGGGCGGCCAGTTCAGATCCGCCGGGAAGAATAAAGCTCTTCATCTTCATATTGCCGGAGTCAATGGTATCGATCCATTTCTCAACCTCAGCGACATGTTCCTCGCTGATGCGCAGCACCTTGGCCTCGTGTTTGGCACCTTCGGGGGTCGCCAGATCTGCACCAATGTCAAACAGGCGGGACTGTAACTCGGAGAAGATGGCGAGAAACTGGCTGTGCAGTTCATCATCCACGTCGCATGTCGCAGCCGCGAGGCCGATGCAGGCGTTGAGTTCATCCACGGTGCCGTAGGCGGCCACGCGCGGATGATCTTTGCTCACACGCTGTCCGCCGAACAGCCCGGTCGTGCCGTCATCGCCTGTGCGTGTGTACAACTTCATGGACAGGGAGTGACCTCTGAATGCTTCGCGTCACTCCAACGCAGCAGCGCCAGCGATGATTTCTGTGAGTTCCGTCGTGATCTGACTCTGACGGGCGCGGTTGAAGTCGCGGCGAAGCGTACGGCCGATATCCTTCGCATTTTCCGTCGCAGCTTTCATGGCCACCATCCGCATGATCTGTTCACTGACCACTGCATCATTGAACGCCTGGAACAGCGCAGTCTTGACGGCCATGGGTAGCAGGTTATCGAGCAGTTCAGCACTGGACGGGCTGAAGTCGTAATCAGCTCTCGCAGCACTCGCATCATTCTCGGAGTGATCCGATGCGGCTTCGGGCTTGAGCGGGAGAAGCTGCATGATCTCCGGCACCTGACGCGAGTTAGATTCAAAGCGCATGTACGCGACACGGACCGTGTCGTATTTCCCCTCTCTGAATGCCTCAATGTACGACTCAGCGAGTCGGTTGACATCCTCGTATCGCGGCTTGTCGCCGATGGTGTGTCGCTGAGCGATGGGGACCTTCTGGAATCGGAAGTAGCCCACGGCTTTCTTGCCGGACGTTTCCAGTTCCAACTCCGAGCCCTTGTCGCGAAGTTCGCGAATGGCGATCATGGCTTTTCGAAGAATATTGCCGTTGTACGCGCCGCACAGGCCACGATCTGAGGTAATGACCAGAAGCAATTCGCGGTTGGCAGAATCGGCCGGGCCATCAATCAATGGGTTCTCGACATCATCGCCAGCAGCAGCGGCGACTTCTCCGACGAGTTGCTGGACTTTGTCGGTGTACGGCCGGGTGGCCTTGGCGCGGCCGACAGCTGCGGTGAACTTGGCCGTGGCGATCATCTGCATCGTCTTGGTGATGCGCTGAATCGTCTTGACGGCGGTCATTCGCTTCTTGATTTCACGTATCTGGGCCATGGACGGATAGTTTAGCGGGATCGCTCCCGGAACTCCAGCCGGACGCACCCGGCAGTGAGCCGTCGAGCCGAGGCCTCCGATCAGGTCCCGAGTCGTGCGTTCCGGCGTGTGCGCCTCTATCCTATCGGCGGCCGTTCGGCACTGAGGAGAACCCCACCATGTCTTACGAATTCAAGGGAAACACGAATTTCACGCTGGGCGTCGAGCTGGAGCTTCAGCTTGTGGATGCCGAGACGTATGCGCTGTCCAACTCTGTGCAGCAGATGCTCAAGCGCGTCCCGGAGGAGTTTGCCGACTCGGTCAAGCCGGAGTTCATTCAGAGTTACTGCGAGCTGAACACTGGTGTCTGCCAAAATATCACTGAAGTGGAGGAGGATCTCACCGCAAAGCTGGCGTGGGCAAACCGGACGGCTGAAGAGCTGGGTGTGAAGATCGTCTGGGCTGGCTCGCATCCGTTCAGCCAATGGAAAGACCAGGTCATCAGCCCCGGAGAACGCTACGCGTGGCTGATGGACACGATGCAGTATGTCGCGCGGCGACTGGTCTGCTTCGGGCTGCATGTACATGTGGGCGTTGATACCGGTGATAAGGCAATTCAAATGTGCGACCGGTTGCTTCGTCACCTGCCCACATTACTCGCGCTGTCATCCAATTCCCCGCTATGGTGCGGCGTGAATACCGGGATGATGTCCTACCGGTCGAAAATTATGGAAGCGCTGCCCACTGCCGGGCTGCCATACACATTGCGCAACTGGTCGGAATACGTGTGGATGGCTAATCACTTGATCGAGACCAACTTCCTGCACTCGATCCGAGAAATCTGGTGGGATGTGCGACCACACCATTTATTCGGCACGGTCGAGCTTCGCATCATGGACATGCCACTGTCGCTTCGGCACACGCTTGGTCTGGTGGCGTTGTGTCAGTCCCTGGTGGCAGCAATTTCTGAGAACATTGATCGCGGGGCGTATCTGTACGACTGCCACCCCATGATCGCCAAGCAGAACAAGTGGCATGCAGCTCGCTATGGCATGCAGGCCACGTTTGTCGATCCGGACACGATGAAAGCAATGTCGGCTGTTGACGTGGCACGAAACTTGATTGAGCGTGTTTCCGAGCAGGCCGAGCGGCTTGGCTGCCTCAAGGAACTGCAGTATCTCAATGACATTCTTGAGCACGGCACTGGCGCAGATCGGCAGTGCGAGATCTTCGAGCGGACGCGGGACAGCCGCGAAGTCGCCAGGTTTCTCGCCACACAGGCCCAGCCGGCTGTGGTGTGAAATGGCTTGAAGGCAGTGTTTTGTAGATGTTCCGGTGGATCGGCGGGGTCTTGCCGGATGCAGTGGTCTCGGCGCGTTGAGCGGTCTTAGAATTGCGCGTCTCAGCCAAGTGCTGATAGAAAATGACAAGAACAGGAGAACTTGCACGTGGAGAATTCAGAGCAATCGAACACGGCAACTGCCACCGGGCGACCAGCACCAGCGCGGCCGCGGGTCGATCGCCTGCCACCATGGAAAGTGCTTCTACATAACGATGAAGTCAACGAAATGGGATTCGTCGTTGAGACCATCGTTGAATTGACAACGCTCAACCCACACACCGCGCTGATCCGAATGGTGGAAGCTCACAAGTCGGGTGTGGCCATGCTCTTGGCAACACATCGTGAGCATGCAGAGTTGCTGCAGGACCAATTTACCAGCAAGGGGCTGCTGGTCACGATCGAACCCGACGATTGAACTGTCGGTCATTCGTCAGCAGCAGTTGCGGCCGGTCGACGGTAGCGATTGTTGCGGTTGCCGTTGTTCCGCGGCTCAGGTGGGCCAGCGATGATTCGCACGTGCTCATGTCCAAGCAGTTCGCCTAAACGAGAAAGAAGATGTGGCTCAGCAACGACGCGTATCCGGCTGGAGCGCATCGTTACACGTTTGCCTTCACTGATCACCCGCACGACCACCTCCGCAGCCCGGCCGGCGTCGGCGGTTCGCGCGCCGCCGGCCTGCTGGAGCAGCCCGGCTGCCATCTGCATGTTCGACAGCGCAGCCGAGGTACTGCCGTTTTCGACAAACTCCAGTTCGATCGCCTTGGCAAGGTGCCGCGGAGCATCGTCGGTGGTGAGCACACGGTCAACGATGACCTGCGGTTGGCCGCGCTTGAGATCAACCCTGCCGCACAGCAGCACGATGGCGTCGTTTTGCAACAGTGGGGCGGCGGTGCTGAATACGTCTGAGAAGACCACGCCGTCGATGCTGCCGGATTTGTCCATGATGGTGATCATCGCCATCTTCTGGCCGGCTGAGCGGCCGTTACGCACCACGGTAATGCGCGAGCGTGTGAGCATGCCGCCGATGACGACGGTTGCTTCATCGCGGAGCTTTTCGACCTGTTTCACCTGATGAGTGGCGAAGCGCCGGAGCATCGCTTCGGGTTGATCCAGCGGATGGCCGGAGATGTGAAATCCGAGCACTTCCTTTTCGTTGGCGAGTGTGGTCATCTCATCCCACGCGGGGACATTGGGCAGCGGCCGATCGCCGGTTGTCTCCGGGCTGTCCTGCGGTTCCAGATCGCCGCCTCCGAAGAAGTTCATCTGACCGCTGCGTCGATCCTCCGCAGCGCTTTGGCCGGCAGCGATGGCGTCATCAACTGCAGCGACCAGTGCAGCCCGCGTGCCGGTGCTGTGGATGCAGTCGAACGTTCCAGCTTTGATGAGCGCTTCGATGGTGGACTTGTTGGCCACACGCGAGGGCACGCGTTCGCAGAATTCAAACAGCGAAGTGAAGGGCCCGTTCTTTTCGCGTTCTGCGATGATGCCCGCAACAGCGCTCTTGCCGGAACCTTTGATCGCGCCCAAGCCAAAACGCACGTGGCCGTGCAACGCGTCGTTCGGTTCGTCTTCATCGAACACGACTGCGAACGTTGATTCGGAGAGGTTGATCGACGGGGCGCGAACCTCGACGCCGACGTGCGGCGTGTCGTCGGTGTGATCGGCAAAGCGCGTTTGCTTGCAGTCCTCCAAGTACACCGACCAATCTTCGATCTTCTTGGCAGCGCTTTCGTAGGTGAGCAGCGCAGCCATGTAGTAGGTGGGGAAGTACGTTTTGAGGTACGCGGTCTGGTAGGCGATGATCGCGTAGCCGGTGGAGTGCGATTTATTGAACCCGTAGCCGGCAAACTTGAGGATGAGGTCGAACAGATCATCCGCCTGCGACTGGCTGACGCCTTTTTCCTTGGCGCCTTCGATGAACTTGGGGCGCTGGGCGTTAATGACTTCGTGTTTTTTCTTGCTGATGGCTTTGATCAGCGCGTAGGCCTCGCGAAGGGGGATATCGCCAAGGCCGTGCACGATCTGCATGACCTGTTCCTGATAGATCATGATGCCGTAGGTCTCGGCGGTGTACTTCTCGACGATCTCGTGTGCTTTGGGGACTTGCTGCTTGCCGTGCTTTCGCGCGCAGTAATCTGGAATGAGGTCCATGGGCCCGGGTCGGAACAGGGCGTTGGCTGCGATGAGGTCTTCCAGGCGGTCGGGCTTCATTTCCAGCAGGAGCTTCCGCATGCCACCGGATTCAAATTGGAAGATGCCTGCGGTATCACCACGGCGAAACAGCTCCAGGACTTTCTGATCGTCATACACCAGCCGATCCAGATCGAGTGGATGCGCCCGTGGAGCTTCACTTGATGCCTTGTTCCCTTGATGCCTCGGTACCTGCTTTCCGACCGCCTTCCAGATCTCCTCATCAGAAAGCGATTCACGGATCAGCGTTCGACATCGTTCAATGGTTGAAAGCGTGCGCAGGCCGAGGAAGTCGAGCTTGAGCAGGCCGAC
>PWVT01000201.1 GCA_003562195.1 Phycisphaeraceae bacterium
CAATGCTGCGTAACCCGGCGGGAAACGCCAGTGCAACGAGCTTGCGTTTGAGCATGCTCGCCCACCGTAGATCAGTTTCCGCAGCGTCGAGTGCCTGCGAACCGGGCCAGTCAGGCAGTGCCGTGATGATGCCCTGTGCGCGGTGCTTGAGGAAGTTGTATCCCGCGAGCAGCGCGTGTTCGTGATCCTCGACTACTTCCGGTGGTCTCCGCGCGGCGGAGATGAACGTCAGCGCATCATCGGTCTGTGGTAGCGTATTCAGTTCACGTGTCACGGCAGTGTGGCAGAGAATGATTGACGCAGCATCATCCAGCTTGAATGTAGGTAGGAGCACATGATCAAGAGGGATCTCCATGAGTAGCCGGCTTCGCTGGCGGTTGATTGCGCGGTGGATAGTCATCGCAGCTTTGCCGAAGCGATTGGCGAGCGTTCGGACCGGTACGCCCCACCTCCACGCACGATAGATCAATAGCGCTTCACGATCAGTGATGGGGCCGGGAGCAGTAAAAATTGGCTCTGCTGCAACGCGATCGTGCTTGCGCAGCACGAGGCGAACGGTTTCATGGGCACGACCAAACCGTTCGGCAAGTTCCAACGCAGCATCATTGAGTGTGGCGCTGCGCGATTCGCACAGTTCGCGTGCAACTTCGATCATCTCACGCGTTTGCTGAGCATCAATACGTGTAAACCCGGCGGCGCGCTTGACCGCTGTGTCGTTGGAAGCAACGAATCGTTCCATTGCGTCGTCAAAACATGCAAGCAGTTGGCGATTGGGGGGGAAGTGAACGTAATGGCACACCAATCCGCGCTTGCGGTAGCGTTCAATGGTCTTGGTTGCCACGTTGAGTGTGCTGGCGAGTTCGCCAAGCGGCCGCGCAGTCCGGCCGTTGTAATTGGGCGGCAGGGCAAGGTCGCGGCTGATGCGCAGAACAAAGTTGACAAGATCAGGCAGAAGGGCTTCGCCGACGAGCATGGTTGAACTCTCACCGTCAGGCCTGTAGCCGGTGATGCGGTAGACGATAAATTGTTCCGGGTAGTTGATGCTAGGATCGATGTGGGTAACAAGCTGTTCAGCATTGTCCATCTGGCGCATGCGCGTCGTCGCCGGTGTGAAGCGAAGTTGCTTGAACAGTTCGTCAATCGCTGCGATTTTGAATCGTGCAATGCGAGGCATGAGTCGTTCGTCGCTCACATAGCGGCGAGGTTCAGCGGCTTGCGCTGCGAGATCAATCCGTGTTTAGCGGCTTTGTCAAAAAACAATTCCAACCCCTGCTGTCGGCGTTCATTGAACTCGTAGGCCAAGCGAGATTTCAAATATTCCCCCGCCAGATCTCCCGGCCAGTTTCGC
Organism: Phycisphaeraceae bacterium; assembly: GCA_003562195.1. GTDB lineage: Bacteria > Planctomycetota > Phycisphaerae > Phycisphaerales > SM1A02 > PWVT01. The sequence continues at coordinate 1,349 of PWVT01000201.1, forward strand.
GGCGTAGCGCGACGATGCACGATGTGATCCAGCCGCTCGATGTTGTGACGGCGCTGATGATCCAGTACCGCGGCGATAGTAGCGAGGCGGATCGGGTCGATTGATTCCTTGGCCATCCACAACGCAAACACAAACGGCAGGCCGGTCAGTTCCGCCCAAGCCGCACCGAGATCCAGTTGATGCGGATACCGGATGGCCGGCGGTGAATCTGTGACGACTTTGTCGCCGATGAGCAACATGGCTTCCGGCCAGTCGATGGGCTTATTGTTGGCCACGTGTTCGCGGGCATCGTAATCAATCAAATCGGGCTCGATGCCGTGAACTTCCTTGAGGATGATGCGCATCAGCGCGATGGATGTGTGACTGTCAGTATCACAATACACACGCGTGATGTGTTTGATGGGGCTGGCGCTATACAGTCGCACGGTCAGCGTTGCGCCTTCACACCCGAGCAAACCCACCGGTAGCACAATCAGCGGCTCGTCCGCACGCTGATAGTCGATCGATGAACATAAAGCGACTTCCGCTTCGTCATTGAGAAGTTGGTCCAGTAGCAGACTTGGCACGGAGTGGTGCAGCGAGACATCCTTAAGCAACTCCAAGCCGTCAATGAGCGGCAGCGTGTTGACGAAACTGACCACACCAAGACGCAGCGGCAGGCCGGCGATAGGGGATGACGAAGTCTGCTGTTTCAAGTCCGTAGGCATGACCGTATGGTACTCCCAAGTCGGTGCATCATGCCTTCATGCGGGTCGATGAAGGGGCGGGGAGTTCGGGAAGCTCGAGTTCCAGGTGGGTCGGCCGTAGCGGTCCCTCGTAGAAGTGTTTGCGACTTCCCGAACTCCTCACCCCCTCTCTAGAGTTCAGACCCGTCACTGAACCATATCGGCTCAAAAGTGTATTCGAATTACACCTTATATGGGTTCCGGTGCAATTGAAACTTTCGTGTCATGTCCATCCTTAAGACACCATCGGGGATGTCTTTATTCCCGTCCAGATCGCAACGTCAAGCTCTCCAGCGTCAGCCCCGGTCCAAAGGCCAGCAGCATTGCTGGCTGAGGGGCGTGTCTGGTTTCGTGAACGGCAAAGAGAATGGTGGCCGAGGACATGTTGCCATAGCGACGAAGCACAGCGCGCGATGCAACCAACCCGGCATCATCCTCGGGAAGTTCCAGGCCACTCTGCACTGCATCTAGTATTCCTGGCCCGCCCGGATGCACAACGAAGCTCGCTGGCGGCGTCTCGCACGCTTCATCAACGAATCTGGCGATGTTGCGACGCAGCGCGACGGGCACCTCACGGCTCAGCGTCATGGCAAAACCGGCGTCTGTTGCCCGCCAGGTCATCCAGTCTCGACCCTCCGGCAGTAATCGACTGTAACCGGTCGTGAGTCGGCCGTACCCGTTGCCCGATTCCGCTTCCTGTGAGAGGCGATGGCAGTGGCCGACGACTACTGCCGCAGCCGCGCCATCGCCAAACAGCGCCGTGGCGACCTGGTTATCGATGCCCGTATCAGGCCGCGCGTGCAGCGTGCACAGTTCAGCGCAAACAACCAACGCTGTGGCTGATGGGTCGGCCGAACACGCACCGACAGCCGTGCGCAGTCCGCTGATCGCGCCATAGCAGCCCATGAACGTGACCATCGTTCGCCGCACTGTTGGCTGTAGCTCAAGCGCCCTGCACAACGCCACATCCAGTCCCGGTGCGGAAAATCCGGTGCAGGAAACAACAATGAGATCGGTAATGTGCTCTGGGGAAACGCCTGCGTCTTCCATCGCTCTGACGGCAGCGTGTCTCGCAAGTGGTGGGGCGAGTGATTCGTACAAGTTCATTCGCTGCCCGGTGGACAGGTCCAGCGTTTCATCAAACGCGACGACACCGTGGCGGCCATCAATGCCCGCGCCTTCGCACATGCTGAGCCATCGCTGAAGATCTCTGCCGGTCAATTGCCAACGAGCAGCAAGTGTTTGTGTGATCTCGTGTTGTGTGAAGTAGGCCTCAGGTACAGCGCAGCCAATGCCTGCCAGTGTCGGTTGCGGCGCCACGACTTTGCGAGAACATGTGGTGGAGTGTGCGGTTGGGTACAGTGGGGTCGATGTCATGAAGCAGCCATTCTGTGCAAGATGCGCTGCGTCAGTCTTGGCTGCAGCGAGGCGATGGCGATCATCGCGCCAAACACGCGAGGTCGATGCAGCGCCCATGCCATTGCTTTGCACAACCGTTGCTGGCGAGCCACCCCCTGCTGCCAGCGACTGGAGTACAGCTCAGCGGACTGTGAATCCCATTGTCCCGGTGCGCCTTGTGCAGTGACGGATGCCAACACATCCGCCGCCTTCATCGCCCATGTCATTCCTTCCCCGGTAAACGGCTCGACATAGCCGGCTGCATCACCGATCAATGCCACCCGTGCATCCGCCACTGCTCGGGTATGGCATGGAATCGGTCCCGCTGCGACAGCGTGCTGTACATCTGATGCCTCAAGTACATCGAACGAAAGCTCGCGAAGTGATGGATGGAGTGTCGCTGCCCATCGGATGAAATCAAACGGGCTTTGTCGCGGCGTGTCGCCAGCATGACTCACCAGCACCGCTGCATGAAGCGTTGTGCAATCATGATGCACGAGGCCGAGGTATCCTCTCGGCGTGATAAACATGTGCGTGGTGTTTGCTTGCAGACCTGCTGCATTCCTGCATTGCATGGAAAATGAAAAACCATACTTGCGACCGGGTGGATGCGTTGATTGCAGGCCGGCATGGCGAGCCACGGTGCTGCGTAACCCGTCGGCACCGATGATGAGCGGACTACGAAGTTCATCGTTCAGGACGCGAACGTGATTGTCGTCAGGCGCAAGATGCAGAATTTTTGCCGATGCCGGTTGGCGAATACACGTACCGGCGTCACGAGCACGATCAATCAGCAGTTGGTCAAAGCTGTGTCGAGGGACGATCATGGTAGGCCTGTGTTCGCCCGGAGACATCGACCATTGCGTGGGTTGGCGGTGGGGCAGGTACAGATGCGCCACGCGCGACTCGCCACGGGCGATGCGGCGAACATCGTCAAGAACGCCGACGGATTGGAGGATCGGTTCGCTCCGTGGATGCAGGCAATGGCCACAGGTTTTCGGTTGGTTGCGTTGACGACGTTCGACCAAGGCCGTGCGCCAACCCTGCCGGGAAAGCAGCAACGCGGCCAGTGCTCCGCCCGGGCCTCCACCGATGATGATCGCGTCGAACCGTTGGGTCATGGTTGTCCTGTCGCATCCACAGCGTGATGACAGCATAGGGCCAACACTGCGTTCAGATGCAAATGGTTCAACCGATGGCCACGGCAGGGGCGACCGCTGGATGGGTCGGGCGAGATGCGTTGTTTGTATACGAACGTCTTAATCGCGTATTCAAACGGCACATCATCTCGTGCGAGAACGTGCCGGCAATCTCCGCCAGACGCGGGAGATGATTCGGTGCTGTGGCATCCGGCGTGATCAACTCAACTTCGCCGCCGACCGAAATCGATGAACTCTGCTCGTTGGCGACCTCGGTCATGTCAATGGTAATCTGATCCATGTTCACAGCACCGACGACCGGGACATATCGCCGCTCGTTCCCGATTCGCACGGCAACGGATGCGCCTTTGGGATTCGTTGCGGTGTGGCCGGCCATCGCGGGGTACCCATCGGCATAGCCCACCGGCACCAAGCCGAGTACCGTGGGCCGCTCAGCCCGCCAACGGGAACTGTAGCCGACCGTTGCGCCGGATTTGATTTGCCGAATCTGCACGATCGAGCTTTTCCATGTGATTGCCGGTTGCAGGTGCTGGCCATCAGCAATGATCTCGCCGCCGTTGAGTGATTCCATCCCGTAACCTGCCCACGCCAGCCCGATGCGAACCATTGATTTGTGATAACGCTGAGCACGAAGTGTGGCGAAGGTGTTTGCTGCATGGATCGCGCAGTCCTTGGGGATGTACTCAGCACATTCATCGACCAGCGCATTGAACATAGCCATCTGACGTTCAGTCAGCTCTGCGTCTGCTTCAGCATGAGCGAAGTGCGTAAAGAGTCCGGCCAGTTCCAGACGCGAGTGCTTGGCGATGCGTTGGATCAATGCTGGCGCGTCGGCCAGTGCACATCCACCGCGCGCCATGCCGGTATCCACTTCCAGATGGACCGGAACGCCGGCACCGAAGCGCTCGGCCAGACCGATGAGCGATTGCAGGTGCGCTTCATCATGGACAGTCAAGTGCAGTTTGCCGCAGATGAGCCCACGGTACAGCTCGTCAACGCGATCAACATGGCGCACGGGCATGAGGACCAGGATCGGTGAGCTGACAGCCGCGTGGATCAATTCAGCCGCCTGGGCCGGGGTGTATACTGCCAGCATGTGCGCGCCAGCGCCGAGCAGTGTCTTGGCCACGCGCGTTGCGCCGAGGCCGTAGCCGTCGGCCTTGACAATCGGACAGAGCACGCATTCCGAACCGATGATCCGTCGGAGCAACCGGACGTTGTGGGTAATGGCGGAGAGGTTGACTTCGATGGTGCTGGTGTCGTGCATAGGCAACTCGCCGGATTCTACCCGGATTCTATCGGGGCCGTTGGGTTGTATCGTCCCGATCTCGTCCCTACCATGATCGACAGAACAGGAAATCAACACTTCATGGAAGCAGTTCAAGACGTTTTCAATACCGAGCGCACCTTTTCACAGCTCGGCCTCGCTGACGAAATCATTCAGGGAATCGAGAAGCAGGGGTGGGTCCACCCGACCGCCGTTCAAGCTGCGCTGATCCCGGTTGCGCTGGAAGGGCGCGACGTGCTGGGACAATCCAAGACTGGCACCGGGAAAACCGCGGCTTTCGGCCTGCCGATTATGCACATACTGAGCACGACTGAGCATCGCCAACCAGTCGCCTCGCTCATCCTCGTGCCAACCCGCGAGCTGGCGATTCAGGTCACGCACGAGTTGCGTGAACTTGGCCGCTTTACCGATCTGAAGATTATCGCGGTGTACGGCGGGCAGAAGATGTCCGTGCAGATCGAAAAGCTCAAGAAGGGGCCGGACATTATCGTCGGCACGCCCGGCCGCGTGATGGACATGCACCGCCGCGGGCATCTGCCGTATGAGAACGTCAAACTTGCAGTGTTGGATGAAGTGGACCGCATGCTTGATATCGGTTTCCGCGATGACATTCGCAAGATCCTGGGAACGATGCGGCACGAGCATCAGACTATCTTCGTCTCTGCGACGATTTCGCCCGAGATCGAAGCCCTGGGCCGCAAGTACATGAACAATCCGGACAAGCTGGAGCTGACACGCTCGCAGAGTCTGACTGTGCAACAGGTCACGCAGCGATACTTTGCCGTGCAACCGTGGGACAAGAATCGCCTGCTTCTGCACTTGCTCAAACGCGAGGAACCGGCATTGACGCTCGTGTTTTGCCGCACCAAGAGCACGGTGGATGGTCTGACGAGTTATCTGAATCGCAAGAAGATCGAATCACATGCAATTCATGGTGACATGTACCAGGGGCAGCGAAACCGTGTCATGCAGAAGCTGCGCGCCGGTGAGCTGAGCGTACTGGTTGCATCGGATCTTGCTTCGCGTGGGCTGGATGTTGATGACATCACACATGTTATCAACTACGACTTGCCGGACGATCCGGAAGTGTACGTGCATCGCATCGGTCGCACCGCACGCGCAGGCCGCGATGGCATTGCGTGGTCGTTCGTGACGCCGGATCAAGGGCACTTGTTAACCAACATTGAAATGCTCACCAATGTGGAAATTCCACAAGAGAGCTTCGGTGATTTCAAGCCGGGTGAGATTCCCAAGGACATTCGAGCTCAAATGGAACTCAACGAGGCCCGACAGGCACAACGGCGCACCGAACACCGCCGCGCACCCTCGGCACCGCCGAAGGTGGAACACGACCCGTCGAAGTTCCCCGGCGGTCTTGTGCCCAGCGCCGCACCAAGCAAGCGCATGGGCGGCCGCCTGCGGACACGGAGGCGGTAATCGTGCAGGGGCGGGTTTTGATTCATCCTGAAGTGCAGCAGGCGATCGATTTGGGACGACCGGTCGTCGCGTTGGAAACTGCCGTCACGACTACAGGCCTTCCGCGTCAGCCGCTCAAACGCCCGGCTGGTCGCCCCGACGGATGGCGTGATGACCAGCCAATGAACGTCGAGATGGGTCTGCTGATGCAGCGCATCGTGCGCGACTGGGGCGCGATGCCCGCGACTGTTGCGGTGATTGATGGAACGTTGCACATTGGGCTGGAGGATGAACAGCTTGAACATCTCGCGCTGAACGTGCATGAGAAGGTCTCCGTCAGCGGGCTTGCAGCTGTGATGGCCGATGGTTGCAGTGCCGGGACCACAGTCTCCGCAACGCTGGCTGCGTGCCGAGTGACCTCATCGCCCATTCGCGTTTTTGCCACGGGCGGAATCGGTGGTGTGCATCTGAATTGGACGCAACTGCCGGATGTCTCCGCGGACCTTCGTGAAATGGCAGTCACGCCGACATGCGTAGTATGCGCTGGAGCGAAATCCATTCTCGATGTGCCTGCGACCCTTGAGGCGTTGGAAGCGTTGGGCGTGCCGGTGCTGGGGTACGCCACTGATGTTATGCCACAGTTTCAATCATTGGGATCTGATGCACTGTCAGTCCCACGAAGGACGGACACCGTGGCGCACGTGGCGAAGACATGCCAACTGCAATGGAATGCGCTGGGCCGCTCAAGCGGTGTGTTGCTCGCCAACCCGATCCCGCAAACGTACGCGGTGCGTGAAGATGAACTCACGGCTGCAACACAACGGGCTGAACGCGAGGCAAACGATGCAGGAATTGGCGGCGCCGCACGCACGCCGCATCTGCTCACCGAAGTGGCGCGGCTGACTGATGGGCGCTCGCTGCACGCAAACATTGCCCTTCTGGAAAACAACGCTGCATTGGCGGGAGAACTCGCGGTCGCATTGGCAGCGGCATCCTGAATTCCATATACTTGTGTGCATCGATGCATACCTATGAGTCATGTCCGTCTTGACTTTGCTCACAGCGCATGCTCTACTAACGGGCAGGAGTATGGATGGGGGCGCGTAACATGGCGGGGTCGGGTGGGCGAGTGTTTGATGAAGTTCTCGCTGGTAGAGGCGACCAACTCGGGTCCGTGACTGGCATCCACCTTCCAATTTGAGACTTGTGTGCACTCTGGCACACGCATAGTGAACTCACATGACAACCCTGAGTGGGATTCTTGAGTGGCCCAACGGCACCGAAGGGCGCATCCGCCAGATGGAGACCTGGCTTGCCGGTCGGCAGGACGACCCCTTCGTTCCCGTGGAACTTGGAAAGCGGTATCCATTGCGCCAAGGGCAGCGCTTGACCGTCAATGTGGTACATCGAAAGTCTCGTCGCCGACGCGGGAAGAAACCCAGACAAGCGCGTCCGATCGTTGACGAGGTCATCCAGATCGAAGGCCTTGCTCCAGAGCAGTACGCGTCGCGCAAAGCGTATGAAGAACTCACCGCCATCGACCCCCAGCCGCGAATGTCGCTGGAGCACGAGGGCTGTCCGCCAGCATGTCGTTTGATCGATCTGTTCTGTCCCATCGGGTACGGATCACGCGGCTTGATTGTCGCGCCACCCAAGGCAGGCAAGACCGTACTCCTGCAGAACATTGCCTTCGGTATCAAGCACAATCACCCGGAAGTGGATCTCGTCGCGCTGCTCATCGACGAGCGGCCGGAGGAAGTGACGGACTTTCAACGAAATGTCCCAGCGCAGGTGCTGGCCTCATCGAACGATCAGGACGTCGAAACGCATATCGGCTTGGGCATGCTGGCGATTGAACGGGCCAAGCGTATGGTTGAGGCCGGCCGGGATGTCGTGGTGCTGTTGGATTCACTCACACGCCTTGGCAGGGCATTCAATAATTCTCGAAAATATGGCAAGGGTGGTCGCACCATGTCCGGTGGTCTTGACTCTAGAGCGCTGGAAGTGCCCAAGCAGCTTTTCGGTGCTGCCCGGAAAGCTGAGGAAGGTGGTTCGCTGACGATCATTGCCACGTGCCTGGTCGACACCGGCTCCCGGGCCGATCAAATCATTTTCGAGGAATTCAAGGGCACCGGCAATATGGAACTGATTCTCGATCGCTCCATTGCCGAGCAGCGGTTGTACCCGGCCATCAATCTTGCCGCTTCGGGCACGCGCAAAGAAGATTTGCTCATGTCTGCAAGTGAATTGAAAACAGTGACGGCTCTTCGGCGACGCCTGATGAATATGCCCCCGCCGCGGCAGATCCAGCAGCTTCTTGGCGCGCTCGAGCGTTTCCCGTCCAACGAGCAACTGGTTCGGGGCTGATATCACTCGACTTGCCCCGTTGCTCAACCGGTGAAGCCCTGGGTGGGGGATTTTCGGCCCGAATTGCCTGTGTTTCGTAGATTCACACGGGAAGATTCAAAAAGCAACAAAAATCTGTTGCTCTTGCGTAAGAAAACGTGCATACTGGAACAGGAAGTTCACAGTGGGAAAGTGTTGACACAGTCGGGTGTTGGCATGGGGGAATGATGGGGCGGTCGCGCAGATCGGCAGTGTTCATGTTCTAGACCATCTTCACAACAGATGCGAAGCACATGATCCCGGCCGCTGCGCCACTGCGCCATGACCTGTTGCTTTCGACGCTTGTGCGTCGGCAACTTCGCGTTCGAAATCCAAGGAGATTGAAAGCTTATGAAAACTAACGTAAAGAAAACCATGTGGCTGGTGCCGACTGCGGCAGCAGCTGCACTCTGTATCGGGCTCGGAGCTGATGTGCTCCGCAGCGCGGACCGAGCGACAAGCATCACCGATGGTCAGGCCGTACCGGCGAACCCCGCTGCTGCTGTCTCTCACTTCACACAATCATCGAGTGCTGCTAACAAGAATCGTGGCAGTGACAAGCTGTCTGTCGGTTCAACCGACGGATCGATTGCCGAAGTGCCGACATCAATGAGCAAGGGTGCCGCCGGCGTCCCCGCAGATCGCCGTGCCAGCCAAGGCCCGCAGCAGATCTCCGGCAATGCTTCACAGACGATCACCTTTGACGTCACCGGCATTGAGAGCATCAATGCAGTGGGCGACGCGCTCAACGAGGTGTTCCAGTTGAACATCGGTGCTAATGCGCATGTCATTGGTGTCGGTTGGGATGTCACCATCGAAGCGTTCGAGCCGAGCTGGCTGTCGGAAATGCTCTTCCGCTTCACCAACAACTCTGACCCGATCTCGGCTGGTGTCAACCTGACCGTCGGTGTCGGTGATGACGAGCCCGGAGTGGAGTCCTACTCCAGCGACGGCATCCTGAATCTGGCGAATCTTGATCTAGCGTTCCAGGTTGATGCCGACGGCATTCTTCGCCTGGAATTCTTCGAAAGCTTCGTTGACTTCGATGATGAAGCAGACGGCGTCTGGCTCTCCGGCGAACTGACCTTTGAGTACGTCCCCGCTGGCGCGCCATGCCCGGCAGACCTCAACAACGATGGCGTCGTCAATGTCTCTGATCTGCTGATCCTTCTTGGTGACTGGGGCTCATGCCCGGGTTGCGATTCGGACCTCAACAACGATGGCGTTGTCAACGTCTCTGATCTGCTGATCCTTCTCGGCGACTGGGGTTCATGCCCACCTGCTGCTGATTTCACCGGAGCATGCTGCTTCGATGACTTTGGCTGCATGGATCGCATGTCAGAAGATGACTGCCTCGCCGCTGACGGCGAATACGGCGGTGATTTCACTGACTGTGGTTTCTGCCCGCAGGCACCAGATGGAGAGACCTGCATCACGGCCCTCCCGATCGGCATCGATTCCCCGGTGACGGTTGACACGACCGGCAATGAAATCGGTATTGCGCCCCAGTGCGGCGGCGTGCAGCCGAACCAGCCCACTGCGTGGTTCTCGATTGTCGGCAATGGTACGCAACTGACCGCAGAAGCATGCCAGGACGACTTCGATGAGTCTACTACCGTGGCTGTGTACTGTGGGTTCTGTGATAACCAGCCCGCACCACTGACGTGCAATGCTGGCGGTGGCGATGCAGTGAACTGCCCCAACTCGTTCTTCGATGGTTCAGCGACATGGTGCGCCACGGAAGAGGTCACCTACTTCATCGCAGTCTGGCGCAGCACGCCGGGCGAAGTGACCGTGACGGTGACCGAAGGCAACGCCTGCGAAAGCCAGGTCGACTGCTTCACCATTGCTGAGCCGGTTTGCGAACTCGATGACATCAACTGCCAGGCCGGTCCCACCGGTGGTACCTGGGCTTCCAGTGACATCGTCATTGAAGACATCCAGGACCCGCCCGCTGGTGGTGTGTTCCGTGCTGACGACTTCACCGCTGCCGAAACCGGCAACATCACCAGCGTCTGCTGGCAGGGTGTTGAGCTTGAACTCGGCGGTGGTGGCATCATTGGTGCTTGCCCCGAAAGTGGTGGCCAGGGACAGCAGTTCCAGGTGACCTACTACTCACACGATCCTGCTGGTCGTCCTGGTGACGTCATGGCCGGTCCGTTCGTGGGTACGCCTGAGTTCTCTCGTATTGGCTTCGTGACCTTTGCCGCACCGATTGGTGATGCCGGTCACATCGATTACACGATGGAACACCCGCCTGTGGCTGTCGAAGAAGGCACCTGCTACTGGATCGAGATCGTCGCTCTGACGCCGACCGGTGGTTGCGCATTCTTCTGGAAGCCCTCGCCGGAAGGCAATGGCCAGGTGTTCTCCAAGACTGGTGACGCTGAGGAGTATCCCGAGGCGCCCACCGCTGGGTTCACCAACCCTGACCGTCACTTCTGCGTGAACATCGAGCTCGGTGATGCAGATCAGTGCCTGCCTCCGATTGGTGCATGCTGCGTCGGTGTATCCTGCACGCAGGAATCGTTCGAAGACTGCGCTGCAGCTGACGGTTGCTTCTTCGCTGGTCAGGATTGCGCAAATGTCACGTGCATTTTCGAAACCTACAACATCGAAGGTATCGATTGCGAAGTAAACATTGGTGCTATTCAAGCAGGTGGCGGCACAATCGTCTGGGCAACCGGATACGATGTGATTGCCGGTGCTGAAACCATCAGTCACATCGCGGTCGGAATCAATAGTGGTGTGCCTGCTGGAGAAGATGTCAACTGGGCGATCTATGACACCACGAACGTGCCGAACAACACTCCTGCAGTGAGATCCGGCGTAGCCGAATCGCTTGGTACGAATGTGACCGTCCCGATCAGTGTTGATCCAGTGGAGATTACCAGTGGACGATTCTGGATCGTTACGTGGGTTGAGTATCCCGCAGGTACTGCCCCGGCGTCGTACAACGCCGATGTGACGGCTCCGTCAGGCACCACGTATGCTTCGTTGACAGCTCCGCCGAATGCAGATTCAGTTTCTGGACTTGCAGAGCTCTCCTCGTTGAACCCGGATCTCACCGGTGTTTGGCGTCATCGTGCTGACTGATCTTCGGATCACACAGTTGGTGTAACGTTGTATTCACGCACCCCCGGCCCTTCTGGGTCGGGGGTTTTCATTTTTTGAGTCGAACAATCAATTTCAGCCGAATCACAGCACGGCACGCGTGTCTTCGAGTCAACAGATACGGTCACAATCTCCGCGCTGGGGCAACTTTCACCCCCGATGGTCATATAGTAAATGCACATGATGCACATGATTCGCGTACTAGCGGCACTGCTCGTGGGGGCAGTCATTATCGGAGCATTGGGCTGGGGCCTTGCGGTTCGCATCGGCGATGCCCTGCGCGAACCGGAACGTGAAGAACGATCGGCTGCAGTGGCGGTAGAAATCGCACAGCCGCAGCATGGCCAGATCCGCGATGTTCGTCGATTCACCGGCACATTGCGTGCTCGCTCGCAGGTGGATATCGCACCACGTATCAGTGGTCGTATCGCCCGATTGATGATTGACATCGGCGATATCGTCGAACGCGGCGATCTCATCGCCCGGTTGGACGATGATGAATTGATCCAGGATGTAGAGCAGGCCCGCGCCGACCTGCTTGTCGCACAAGCCACACTTGAGGAGCGAGTGAGCGCAGCCGGAATCGCCGAACGCGATTACGATCGGACCGTTCGCCTACGCGAGCAGCGCATTGCCTCGGAATCGGAACTGGATGCGGCTCGATCTCGGTTTGAATCCGAGCGGGCTGTGGTGCGCGTGGCGGAGGCCGATGTCGCTCGTCGCGAGGCCGCCCTGCGCAGCGCGGAGGTGCGTCTGTCATACGCAACCATATCCGCAGTCTGGGACACCTCCGGCCTTGGAGGGGTGTCAGGTTCGGCCAGTCAGCGCGTCGTTGGCGAGCGGTATGTGGATGAAGGCGCGACGATCGCAGCCAATGAGCGAATCGTCTCGCTCCTGGATATCGATCGTGTTATTGCGGTGGTGTATGTCACCGAGCGTGACTACGCATTTCTTCGCACCGGGCTTGAAGCAGTCATCGCATCACAGCACAATTCAGCCGGGCGTCAGCATCAAGGACGGATCGTCCGCATGGCGCCGGCCTTTGCAGAGGGTTCGCGCCAAGCGCGCGTCGAAATCGAAGTGCCCAACGAAGATCATCAACTCAAACCCGGTATGTTTGTGACGGTGCATCTTGAACTCGGCCGTGATGACAACGCGCTCACGGTGCCCCGCCAGGCGTTGCTGCAGCGCGACGGCGTGCAGGGTGTGTTTGTCGTCGACTATGAAACAATGAAGGCCGTCTTTACACCGATTGAAATCGGCATCCGGGATCGCGATCGTGTGCAGGTTGTCGATCCACCGCTGGACGGTCCGGTGGTGGTGCTCGGCCAGCACCTGCTCAGCGACGGCATGCAAGTGAGCATCGCGGATGAGGATGAACCGGGGAACGGGGCATCATGAGACTGACGAACCTCAGTGTTGGGAGGCCGGTGTTCGTCACGATGGTGGTGTTGATCGTGCTGTTGATCGGCATCATTTCGTTGACACGACTGCCGATCGACCTGATGCCGGAGATTCAGTATCCCACGCTGACCGTGGCAACGAGCTATGAGAACGCCAGTCCGGAGGAAGTGGAAGAACTGATCACGCGGCGGGTGGAAGAAGCCGTAGCCGCAGTTCCGGGTGTGGAGGAAGTGACGTCGGTGTCGGCTGAGGGCAACAGCAATGTGCGTATCACGTTTGCATGGGGGACGAATCTGGATGTGGCGGCTGCGGATGTGCGCGAGCGCATTGACCGGATCATTCCCAGCTTCCCCGATGATGCCGATCGCCCGCAGCTGCGCCGCTTCGACCCGGCATCGTTTCCGATCCTGATTCTCGGTGCGGCAAGTCAACTCGACCCGGTCGAACTGCGCGAATTGATGGAGGACATCTTCCAGCAACGCTTGGAGCGCATCCCCGGCGTGGCGACGGTCGATGTATGGGGCGGGTTGACACGTGAAATTCAGGTCAATCTCGATCCCGGTCGCGTCGTTGCACTCAATTTGCCACTTGACTCCATCCGCCAAAGCATCATCGATGCCAACGTACTGGTGCCCGCAGGGACGATCGAACGCGACCATCGCGATGTGACGTTGCGCACGCCGGGCTATTTTGCATCGCTGGATGAACTGGCCGGTACGGTGGTGGCGATGCGTGATGGCGCGCCGGTGTATCTCGATCAGATTGGCCGCATCGACGATACGCACGAACGTGTGTCTCGCATCGTGCGCATCAACGGCGAGCCGGGCTTTCGCCTCGCTGTACGCAAGCAATCCGGGACGAACACCGTCGACGTCGCCCGCCGAGTGCTTGCTGAAGTGGAACGCATCAACCGTGATGTGCCGCAGGTGCAGCTCACGCCAATCACCGACCAGTCCGGCTACATCGAGCAGGCGATCGGTAATGTGAGTCGTTCGGTGTTGTACGGTGGTGCGCTGGCGGTCGGGGTGTTGCTGTTTTTCCTTCGTAATGTGCGTAGCACGATCGTGATTGCGACCGCCATTCCCATTTCGTTGATCGCCGCGTTTTCGCTGATGTATCTGGGCGGTTTTACGCTCAATCTCATGACGCTCGGCGGACTGGCGCTTGGCGTGGGCATGATGGTAGATAACGCAATCGTGGTCCTGGAGAACATTTCGCGCAGGCGCGAGGAAGGTGATCACGGCGCTCACGCTGCCATACACGGCGCACGTGAGGTCACGCCCGCCATTGTCGCTGGGACGCTCACAACGCTGGCCATCTTTCTGCCGCTGGTTTTTGTCGAAGGCCTGGCGGGAGTGATGTTCAAGCAACTTGGATTCGTCATCAGCTTCTCGCTCGCATGCTCGCTGATTGTTGCGATTACGTTCATTCCCATGCTGTGCGCACGAATCCTGCGGCCGGCCAATCGGCAACGCTTCGGCCTGGTCAAGTGGGGGTTCTCAGTCAGTGAACGATGGTTCAAATCAATTGAAAACGGTTACCTCTCACTGCTTCGCGGAACATTAAAGGTGCGTTGGCTCGCATTGTTGATTGTGGCGTCGTTGTTCGCCGGTAGCGTGTGGGTGATTCCACTGATCGGCGCAGAGTTCATGCCGGAAACCGATGAAGGTGAAGTCCGCGTGTCTGTGGAAATGGATGTCGGCATTCGTCTGGAGCGGCTGGATGAAACCATGCGCCGTGTGGAAGCGATCGTGCTGGAAAACGTCCCCGAGACTGAAAACTGGGTGACGCAGATGGGCTCCTCCGGCTGGCGGCCGGGCGGCGGTAATACCGGCAATGTGCGGTTGTCACTCGTGCCGGAAGATCAGCGCACCAGAAGCAGTGAACAAATTGCAGAAGACCTGCGACCAAAGCTGAGTAACATTCCCGGTGCGACGATTCGCACACGTGCAGGGCAGGGCTTGTTCCTTTTGCGCATGGGTGCACCCGATGGCGAACAACTGCAAATCGAAGTGCGCGGTTTTGAACTGCAAACGCTTGATGCATTAGCACGGCGCGTGGCGGAGGCCGTCGAACCTGTGCGTGGAGTAACGGATGTTCGCCTCAGTCGCGAGGATGGCGCGCCGCAGGAACTGGTGCGCATTGATCGTGACCGTGCTGCTGATCTAGGCCTGTCAGTCTCGCGCGTGGCGCGCTCGCTGGAGACCGCCATCGCCGGTTCCCGTGCAGGGGAATTCCGCGAAGGGGGGAAGGAATACCGAATCCGCGTGCGCATGGAAGATTCCGAACGGCTCGAGCCTGAGGAAATCCTCAACTTCACCGTCACCAACGATGCAGGTGATGCCATCGCGCTGCGTAATGTCGTGTCATTCGTCCCTGCGGAAGGCCCGGTGCAAATCGATCGCAAGAATCAGCAACGCATCACAACGATCTCAGCCAACATCAGCGACCGTGACTTGCTTTCCGTGGTCGATGATATCCGCGAACGACTAAGTGAGATTGCCGTGCCGCGCAATGCTGAGATTCTCATCACCGGCGATTACGAAGAGCAACAGGAAGCATTCAATGAGCTGTTTCTGAGTCTGCTGCTGGCGATCATGCTGGTGTACATGGTGATGGCGTGCCTGTACGAGTCGCTGCGCGATCCGCTGATTGTCATGTTCAGTGTGCCGATGGCGCTGATCGGCGTGGTGGCCATGCTGCTGCTGACAGAAACGCCCTTCAGCGTGCCCGCGTTTATCGGTAGTATTATGCTCGGCGGCATTGTGGTGAACAACGCCATTCTCATTGTTGATCAAGCGACGCGCCTGCGCCGCGATGATGGCATGACACCACACGATGCGGTCCTGGAAGCCGGGCGGCGGCGTATGCGCCCGATCCTGATGACCTCGCTGACAACAATGCTCGGCCTGGTTCCGCTCGCTATTGGTGTCGGAGAAGGCGCCGAGGCCCAAGCCCCGCTGGCACGAGCAGTCATCGGCGGTCTGCTCAGCGCAACGGCAATCACCCTCTTCATCATCCCGGTGCTCTACACAATCTTCTATGCGCGTTATAAAGCACCGCAATGATGATGTATTTCCAACGAACTGACAGCTCAGCCGCATTCATGGTGAATGCATCGGTCTGGGCGGTTTGCACGGCCGTATTGCTTACATCCGCAGCATGCCAGCCCAACACGCCGTTTGCCTTGCAGGATTACCCCCACGCACCCGCGCTCGGCGCCGACTGGGATAAGGAGGACGAAACTCCCGATGAGTGGGTGCAGTTCCACAGCGACCAGCCAAGTGCGCTTGTTGATGAGGACCATCAACTGGAACTTTCCATTGAGCAGGCCGTCATCACCGCGCTTCGCAACAACCGAGCACTGCGGACGGAGCAGCTTCAACCGATGATCGTCGGGACGTTCGAACAGATTGAACGCGCCCGTTTCGATCCTCAACTTGTCGGCGAGGCCGTGGTGTTCCGCGAACGTCGCCAGCAGGTGTCCTCTGCTACTCGAGAAATTTTCGACACGCTTGTCGAAGGTCAGCAGGTAGGCGTTGGCCTCTCGCAGGAGTTTGCGACCGGTACCATTGTGGATCTCTCACTCTCACATGCTGTGAGTGATTCAGACCGTGTGCCCGAACAACATGCTCCGCGCGTTGGTATCACGTTGACCCAGGCGTTGCTCCAGGGTGCGAATTGGAATGTGAACGTCGCAGCGATTCAGCAGGCCCAACTTGAGACGCTGGCCTCCACATATGAATTGCGAGCGTTCGCAGAGAATCTTGTTGCGGAAGTCGAAACAACCTTCTGGGAATACCTGCTGGCCGAGCGTGAGGTGGAGATCTTCGAAAGCTCATTGGGCCTTGCGGAGCAGCAACTGAATGAAACGGCGCGTCGTGTGGAGGTGGGAACGGTTGCGGAAACGGAACTGGCTGCACCTCGCGCGGAAGTGGCCCAGCGCCGCGAGGAATTGATCAATGCACGGAGCAGTCTGCAGCAGATTCACCTGCGACTGTTGCGGCTGATCAATCCCAATGCGTCCGATGGATGGGACCAACAGATCACACTCCTGTCGCCGCTGGACACCGATCCGGCAGATGTTGAATCCACCGACGATCACATCGCCCTAGCGCGGATGATGCGTCCTGAACTCAATGAAGCCCGTCTGCGTTTGGAGCAGGGGCGACTTGATGTCATCCAGACACGTAACGGCCTGCTCCCACGACTGGATTTTTTCCTGACGCTGGGCAAGAGCGGCTTCTCGGATTCTTTTGGCAGGGCGTGGCGGGATATGGACGGACGTGGCTACGACCTTGAAGCCGGGCTGCGCTTTGCCTATCCACTCGGCAATCGCGCTGCCGATGCAGAGTACCGCCGGGCACGTTTGAGCCGACGCCAACTCGTCGAAGCGCTGCACAACCTTGAGCAGCTTGTGGATCTGGACATTCTGCTCACGCACATTGATGTCGAGCGTACGCGAGAGCAGATGGCTGCAACCAGCGCCACGCGCGAGCTGCGCGAGGAGACGCTGCGGGCGGAAACGGAGAAATTTCGCATCGGCACCTCAACGGGATTTCTCGTCGCCCAAGCGCAGCGTGATTTGCTGGAAAGCCAGATTGCTGAGGTGCGTGCAATGATCGTGCATCGTCAACAGTTGATCGAACTGTACCGTCTGGAAGGTACGCTCCTGCAGCGCCGCGCTATTGCGGCACCGGGCACGCAGCCGGTGCGGGCCATGATGGATTGACCAAGTCATGTTGAGACTCAGCCGACTCCATTCGTTCTCGTTACTTCTGATCATGGCCAGTACCGCGATGGCCAGCACCGTGGATCAATCGGCTGATGGCCAAACGCCATTGAGCGCGTCCGATGCACACACAATTGCACGGCAGGTGTGGCGTGAGTTTGTTCTGGAACATCATGAAGCGCGCCTTGCTGAGCTTCAAGCTGAGGTCATACGGTCTGGCGATGATGAACTGCGATTTCGGTCGCGTCGATTCGGCGAGCCATCACCGCATGGGCGCAGCTTGTGGATTTCGCTGCACGGTGGCGGCAACACCAGTGCAGAGGTGAACGATCGACAATGGGCCAATCAACTGCAACTGTATGAACCTGAAGAAGGCATCTACATCGCCCCGCGTGCGCCGACGAACACATGGAATCTCTGGCACCGCGAGGCGGTCGATCGGCTGATCGACCGCCTGATTGAATCGGCTGTTATCGCGTGGGACATTGATCCCAACCGTGTGTACCTGCTGGGCTATTCAGCGGGCGGCGATGGTGTGTACCAACTCGCTCCGCGTATGGCGGACCGCTTTGCTGCTGCAGCAATGATGGCTGGACATCCCAACAACGCATCTCCGCTCGGTCTGCGTAACCTGCCGTTTGCGATCTATATGGGCGGCGATGATGCAGCGTACAACCGCAACAGCGTGGCTGAGCAGTGGGGGCGTACACTGGCTGAATTGCGCGAGGATGACCCTGACGGGTATCCGCATCGCGTGAACATCTATCCGGATACTGGACACTGGATGGGCGGCCGAGATGCTGAGGCATTGCCGTGGATGGCCCGTCACACGCGCAATGCCTGGCCGAAACGGGTCGTCTGGCGGCAAGGCAACGTGCCGCATACGCGACTGTACTGGTTGGCTGTCGATGGCGATGAGGCCGCACACGGCAACACGATCATTGCCCACGTGGATGGCCAGACGATCACGCTTGAAAGTGATGATGTGTCCCGCGTTGCGTTGCTCCTGCACGATACGCTGATCGATCTCGGCCAGCCAATTCGCATCATTGCCAATGGGAAGACTGTCGCTGAGAAAACAGTCGCCCGCACGCAAAAGGCCATGATTCGTTCGCTCCAGTTGCGCGGAGATCCAGACATGATCGCAACAGCGTGGCTCGACGTGCAGATGCCGTCACGAAGTGAAGAAAATGGTGATGTCCAATGAAAACGCCGGTGCAGTGCACCGGCAATCAGTCGAAGTGCCGATAGGTGGACTCGAACCACCGACCTGAGGTTTATGAATCCTCCGCTCTAACCAGCTGAGCTATATCGGCAAGCATGTGGGGCTGTGTTGCCCGCCCCAAAGTGTACGCCCACAGTGTACACAATGTACGGCCGATCATCCAAAAATCAATTTCACGCCGTGCTCGTGATATCGGCTGCGATGCACGCCATATTCTTCAGCAGACCCCTCGCACAGGCCGACAACCAATGATGCAGATGGACCCCCATACCACCCCCAGAAATCAAATGACCGAAGAACCTTCCAGATACACCGATGGTGGCAATTTCGGCGGCAGCGGCATTCCCGAGGTCACTTTGGGGTACGGCCCATCGCAACCGACCGGGCGGCCGGGCCTTGCGTGGCTGGTGATCGTGCTGCTTGCGCTCGGCATCGTTCTGATGCATAACCTGCCCGAGGAGAAGCCCGAATCCTCGCAGCAGCCAGCGAAGGATTCCATCGAGATGGTCATCATGACCTTCCAAGGCAAGATGCTCGTGGGCGTGTCGGAGATGGGCTTCTCCGATATGGCGCTACGTGATTCTGCACCGCTGAACACCGGCCCGCTCCCTCAACGCATGCGCTATGTAGTGCTTGCTGGTGAACTGGGCGGCGCCGGCGAAGCGGCTCGGCACTTACGGGCACTGAAGGACCTGTTGGAACAAACCGAAGCTGCCGGAGAACCGGTCGAGTTGACCGAAGAAAATCGCCATGTCCTTGTGGTGCTTGATGTGTTGTATGACGAAGAGGCAGACGCGATCAACGTAGAAACGCTGGATGCTGATGATCGTGATGTACTCGTGCAGGAACTGGGATGGTTCGGCGAATTGGCGTTGTTGCCGCCGGGCACCGATGCGGTGCAGGAACGCCAAGCGCTCGTCGGATCTGCGTTACGCGTGGCGGTGGCATCGATGGTGATCATGGTGCTGGCGCTGCTTGCAGGTGGTGTTGGTGCAATCGCACTGATTCTTTTGCTGATCTTTGCGCTGCAGCGCATACTCGCGGGCGGGATGGGGCAACCCGGTCGCGCTCATCACGGCATCTACGCTGAGACGTTTGCCGTGTGGCTTGTCCTGTTTTTCGGTTTGCAGTTTGCCGCTGGGGCTTTGGCTGCGTTGATGCCTGCATCGCAGATGCTCTGGCCGTTGATCGGCTTCTTCGCGAGTTTGCTTGCGCTTGCCTGGCCGGTGTTCCGTGGCGTGTCATGGGCGGACGTGCGCGAGGACACGGGCTTGACGTGGGGGCGCAAGCCGGCCATTGAGCCGTTCTTCGGCGTGTTGGGATATGTGATGGGATTGCCCATGCTGCTGGTGGGTGTCGTCTTCACGATGCTGCTGATCGCGATGCACGGATTGTTGACCGAATCAGGCGGGCCGCTCGACCCGATTACCGGGCCTGCGCATCCGGTGGTCGATATCGTGGCGGGGGCGAACTGGTGGGGGATCGTGCAGATCTACCTGCTGGCAGCAGTGGCTGCACCGATCGTCGAGGAGATCATGTTCCGTGGGGTGCTGTACCGACATCAGCGTGATTCCACGCGGCACTGGGGGATTTGGGCAAGCGTGACGATCAGTGCGACGATCAACGGGTTTCTCTTCGCCGCGATCCACCCTCAGGGCCTGCTGGCCGTGCCGGTGCTGATGTCCCTGGCCTACGCATTCACGCTGGTACGTGAATGGCGGGGAACAATCGTGCCATCGATCATTGTTCATGCAATATCAAACGGCCTTGTGATGACGTTGCTGATCACGATGGTCATGGTGGCGGGGTAGGTAGGTCGTGACTGCAGGGGTGTGCGAAGGGGGCGGAATGCGTCTATTGGTGTAATAGACCTGAAACTGGCGCATATTGCCGGACGTTGATTCACGCTGCCATTTCAGATTGGAGAAGATAGGCAACTTCCAATTTGACATGAACGGACAATTCTTTATCAGGGGACTTGCTTCAGGAGTGATTAGAGTTCATACTGGTTGTAATCAGTACGGCGTTGGCCTGAGTGGCTGACGCGAAATGTAGTGTTTGTAGGTGGAGAAGAAGGACCCCTTGGTCAACTACGAAGATCTGCCATGTTCGTGTTCATTGACGCACTGCCATACGCAGTGTGTCGCATTGAACAGTCGGCTCTGCGACACGTGTCAGTGTGCGCGAACCATTGTGCAGGTGTGTTGTGAGTGGCTTGGTATGACCTTGTTCTCGACTCACCATGGGAGCTTGTTGCCAATATCTGAGATGAAACGACTCGCTTTGTGAGTCGTTTCGTGTTTTCGCAGCAAGCATAAATTTAATTTGGAGGAGAACCGAATCCAATGAAAAGAAACTGTACAAATTTGATGACTGCAACAGCAGCCGTCTCGGCACTAGCGTTCAGCGGCATGCTCTACGCTGACCAGGCCGCGATGACTGCTCCTGGTGCGGGCCGCGACAATGCGACCCCCGCTCCACAACAGATTGGCAGCGCGCCGCTGATCTGGGATAACGGCGACCCGGACGGTAGCAACGGCATCAGCCACTTCGAAGGTGTGCTGACAGGTGGTGACGCGTTAGAGCGTGATGCTGCTGACGACTTCCAGACTGGTTCCGCAGGCGGTTCCGGCTGGCAGGTCACCGGCGTTCAGATGAGCGGTGTGTGGTTCGATGGCGCAAGTGCCCCCGGCCCGCTGTCCGCACTTCGCGTGCGCATCTGGAACGATGCAGGCGGACAGCCCGGCTCAGTGTTCTTTGATGCCACCGTCGGCTTCAACGCTGTCAACACTGGCGGAATGTTCTTCGATCGTCCGGAAGTCTCTTACACGGCTGATGTGAGCGTGATTCTCGATGAGAACACCACGTACTGGATCGGCATCCAGCCCGCCGGTACGACCGACAACTTCTTCCACCTCACCTCAGCGATCGATGATGGTGGCAATGGTAGTGACCCCAACTCATGCGTTGGCAACTGCGGCGGCAACGCCGGCAACTGCTGGTGCGATGAAGGGTGCTGTGACTTTGCTGACTGCTGCGCTGACAAGGTCGCCGAATGCGGCGGTTGCGCACCGCCTCTCGGTGGTGGCGCCCTCGGCGGTGGTCTGCAAGGTGAAGAACTGCAGATCCGTGGTGATTTCACTCCGGCCCTGCCGGATTGGGCCCCCGGTTCGCAGGTCTTCGGCGAAGCGTACGACCTGACCTTCAAGATCTTCGGCGTTCCTGCAGCCGATGATTGCCCCGCTGACCTCAACAATGAC
>PWVT01000281.1 GCA_003562195.1 Phycisphaeraceae bacterium
AACGGGAATCTTCGAGTTTCTCGATGCGCTGCCGGAGAAAATCTTCGATGTCAATCCCGGCCAGAACGATTTCTGCACGCCGAGCGAAGCTATTGAACGATTCGAGCCAGTCGGTGAGTACGACGTACCGCACATGACCTCATGGGCCGACACCGAGCGAGATCTTTCCGCATGGCTGGGCAATGCGATGCAGACCAATGCTGCAGCCGAGCTGTATCGACTCGAGGCACCGGTCAAGGCCCGACACGCCGGTGGAGATGAGTACATTCTCGAAGATTGGCGCAAGCTCACGACGTCCGATCACCTGTATTACATGTGTACGAAGTATTGGGCAGACGGTGATGTGCACAAGTATTTCAGCCCCTATGACAGCCCGTACGATGCGTACATCAATTTCATGAATGCGCTGGACAATATCAGGGTTCGTTCGGGAGAAACAGCAAAGGCGGGGGCCTGATTCATGCACCCTGATGCAACCGCTTTGTATGAATTGCACGTATAATCGTTTTGCATGCACGCAAAGGTCGCCCATCGAGCATTTGCGCTGGTGGAGCTGGTGATCTCGATCGTCTTGATCCTGGTGCTCCTGGCATTGTTTGTCCCTGCTTTGCATTCTGCACGGTTGGTCAGCCAGCGCGAGCAGTGCGCGAGTAATCTCAGCGCCATCGGCGAAGCACTGCACATTTATCTCGACGATAATGACGGCCAGTTTCCCACTGTCAGTGATCGCGGCGGCTGGAACTACGGCGGCGTGCGCTTTTCCACCGCCGATGGCACGCCATTTCTCGATTCCAACCGCCCGCTCAACAAGGCCCTCTCGCCCTACACCATGCACGGCGATGTGGCGCACACGTATTGCTGTCCGGCTGACTTTGGCATCGTCGGTGATATCCCCGATCTGGGTACCGGCGGCCGGACCGCCTGCCGGGCGTTCGGTACAAGCTATCGCGCCAATGCACAGCTTTTTGATGCTCGCCTCGGCGGCTTTGATGAACAGCCACGAGGCATGTACCGTGACGAAATCATCACGTCACCATCGCGCATGCTCGTGATGGGCGATGCGGTGTGGTATGAAGTTGCTGAATCCACCCGCCGCAATGCAGATTGGCACCAAGTGGAAGGTACCGGCAACATTCTTTTTCTGGATAACTCGATCCGCTTTCAGCGTGTGCGGCCGCGCGGCGTTGTCGGGCCAATCATGCTTGAACCAGTGCCATAAGGTAGCCACTTGGTCTAGTTGCGATTCGGTCACCCACGTAGTCGTTCGCGAAGCTTGGCTGCGACGGCCTTGGCATCGGCCTGGCCCTTACTGAGTTTCATCACATGTCCGACGAGCCGGCCTACAGCGCTGTCTTTGCCTCCGGCAAAGTCATCAGCGGCCTGCGGCTGAGCGGCAATGGCATCCTCGACCCATTTTGCAAGCTGGCCTTCATCACGCACCTGCATCAGGCCATGCCGCTCAGCCACCAGCGGTGCGGGGTCATCTGTCTCGCACAACAAGCCGAACAACTCATCGCCTGCCGATGAGCCAATGGCGTCGGAGACGCGAAGTTCGATCAGATCAGCGAGTTGCTGCGCGCCAATGCCAAGCTCATGCACACCGCAGCCACGTTCATTCGCACGCTTGGCTCCAGCGTTAAGCAGCCAATTTGCACACTCCTTGCCAGGATTACGGTCCGGGTCGCTCGAATCGGCCTGTTGCTCGACGGCTTCAACACACGATTCAAAGAAGTAGCACAAGTCGCGATCGTCCGTCAGCGCGTTGGCATCCTTGATGGACAGGTGGTACGCATCGCGATAGCGCTGCCGTCGCTGGATCGGCAACTCGGGAATTTGTGACTTGACCGTTTCTTGCCACTGCTCACTCACCACAACCGGGATGAGATCCGGGTCAGGGAAGTAGCGGTAATCGTGAGCTTCTTCTTTCTCTCGTTGCAATACGGTGACGCACTTGACATCGTCCCAGCCGCGTGTGCTCTTGCGGCCTGCGGCTTGCACAATGCCGTCTTTCTTGAACTGTTCAATCTGTCGCTCATACTCATATTCGATTGCCCCGCGAAGCGCGCGAAACGAATTGAGATTCTTCACTTCGACAATCGGCGTGGCGTATTCGTGGCCGTCAGCGGTATCGATGATGACATTGATATTTGGCTCGAAGCGCATATGGCCTCGTTGCATGATGCCTTCGGTGACATTGAGAAAGCGACAGATGTTGCGAAGTTCACGGCCGAAGAGCACTGCTTCATCCGCACTGGTGAGGTCCGGTTGGGTGACAATCTCCAGCAGGGGGGTGCCCGCACGGTTGAGATCGACGAGCGACCCTTCGTACCGCAGACCACCGGGCAGTTCATGACCGAGCTTGCCGGTGTCTTCTTCGAGATGGGCACGGATGATGCCGATCTGTCGATGGCTGCCATCATCCATCGTCAACGTGAGATCACCGTCAAAACACAGCGGCAGATCATACTGGCTGATCTGATACCCCTTTGGCAGATCAGGGTAGTAGTAGTTCTTGCGGTCCCATTTGCTCAGAGGTGAGATGTTGCAATTGAGCGCCATGCCCACCATCATCGACATCTCAATCGCGCGTTTGTTCAGTACAGGCAGCGTGCCCGGCAGTGCGGCGACGACTGGATCGACCAGTGAGTTTGGTTCGGCATCGTAGAAATCCGGATGCGCGACATTCGCCGTCCGTGTGAACATCTTGGAGCGCGTGGCAAGTTCGACATGAATCTCCATGCCGATCTTCAGACGCGCGGAAACAATGGGGGACGCAAGCTGAGACATAGCAGCATCATATCGCCGCGCAACGAGCTCCGAGCGTCAATCCGTTCGCCAGAATCGCGGGGTGAACAGGACGATGATCGCAAACAACTCCAGCCGGCCTAAGGCCATCAGTAGCGACATGATGATCTTGCTCGGTGCGCTGAACCAGCCGTAGTGCTCGACGGGTCCCACTTGCCCCAACCCGGGGCCGATGGTGCAGAGTGTGGCGATTGTCGCCGTGGCAGACGTGGTGTAGTCCATCTCGACCTGAGGATTGTTCTGCTCAATGACAAAGAGTAACACGGAACAGATGGCGAAGATGATGATGATGCCAAGTACATACGCCAACGTGCCGAGTTTCAGATCGGTGTCGATGGTGCCCTTGGCGATCTTCACCGGGCGAATCACCTGCGGGCGGAAGATGCGCTCAATCTCCGAGAGCAAAATCTTCAGCACCAGCCAGATGCGGATCACCTTGATGCCGCCACTTGTGGACCCGGCCGACCCGCCGGAGAACATGTAGAACACAAGTACGGCCTGTGCCAGGAACGGCCAAGCGTTGAAATCTGCCGTGGCGAAGCCCGATGTGGTCATAATCGACACGGCCTGAAACACGCCGTGCAGCATTGCGTTTGGTACCGTGGTCGTTACAGTTTCCCCGGTCGTAATGACCAGTTCGTCACGGTGCAGTATCAACGAGCCGATGATTAACGCGGATCCGCCCAGGAGCAGAACAAACAGGAATCGCAGTTCCGTGTCCCTCCACAACAGCAGTGGCCTGCCGCGTAGAAGTTGGTAGTACAGCGCGAAGTTGATCCCGCCGAGGATCATGAACACGATAATGATGATCTGGACAGCCGCGCCAAATTCACCAACGCTCCCATTGCGTGGGCTGAACCCGCCGGTTGCAACCGTCGAAAATGTGTGGGCGATTGAGTCGAACCAATCCAGCCCGGCAATGCGCATGATGATGATCTGCACAATGGTCAGACTCACGTACACTATCCACAACAGACGGGCCGTGTCACGAATATGCGGCTGGACGCCCTCCTTCGTGGGACCGGGCATCTCAAGTTTATACAGCTTCTTTGCACCAACGCCCAGCGACGGCAGCACTGCGACAAACAGAACAACGATCCCTAGGCCGCCGAGCCACTGTGTCATATTCCGCCAGAGCAGCAAACTGCGTGGGACGGCCTCAATATCAGCCAGCACCGTTGCGCCGGTCGTCGTCAATCCACTCATCGACTCGAAGTAACAGTTCACATACGACCGAAACGGATGGTTGAGATGCTCCGGTGCGAGATGCGCCCAGAGAAAATACGGCATTGCTGCGAGAAACGCGCCAAGTATCCAGCTCATCGCCACCAACAGCATTGCCTCGCGCCGGCCGAGTGTGCGCGCTCCGCCACGTGTACTCAACCACATGCCAACACCAACGATTGCACCGAGCGTCGCGCTCATGAGCAGCGCATTTCGCGCGTGAGGGTCAAGCCCGTGCTCGCCGAACGCATGCAGGCCGTAGAACACCGCCGCCATGACAAGCATGATTGTGCTCAGCACGAGAAACAGCAGTCCCAGGCGGCTGATGATGTATCGAAAGTTCATGGCCGAGAGATGACTACTTCACTTTGAACATTTGCCTCAATTGTTTTTCCATCCCGTGTTTCCCAACAACCAACACCGTGTCGCCGAGTTCAATCATATCGTCTGCTGTCGGTACCCATGCCTTGCCCTTGCGTCGCAATGCAGCAATCACCCAGTTCTGGCCGAGCTTCACATCGCGCAGTGGGACACCGACGATAGGTGTGCTTTCTTTCACCTTCACCCGATACACATCGACATATCCCTCAGCGAGAGACGACAGCAACCGCAACGAACTGTCATCGAGCACGCTCTCGATTTCGCGAACCGCAACCACCCGCGGGCTGAACGGTCGGTCCACGCCGATGTGATACAGCAAGTCCAGGTAAGTTGGTCGCTGTACCACTGCGACTACCGTCGTGACGCCAAGACTCTTCGCCAACACGCAACCGATGATGTTGGCTTCGTCATCGTCAATCAGTGCGACGAACACGTCGGCCTGGCTGAGGTTTTCCTCCATGAACACCGCACGATTCGTCGGGTCGGCGTTGATCACCGTGACCCAATCGAGCTTGTCGGCCAGTTCCTCCGCGCGGGCACGGTTGGTTTCAAAAAGCCGGATCGACCAGTTGCGTTCACGCAGCGCGCGACACAGCCACACCGCCATGGGATTGCCGCCCATGACAACGACCTTGCGTCTGCCGATGTCGTCCTTATGAAACATACGGCGGGCTTCATAAAACACGTCGGCATTGCCCACAAGAATGACACGATCGCCCTTGACGATCTCGGTGGAAGCTTCGGGGATAAACACACCATCATCACGCGCAACCGCCGCGAGTCGCGTCCCCGGCGGGAGCTTGATTTGCGAGAGTGGTTTGTTCAATGCCGGTGCATTCTCGCTGACGGGAAATTCCTGCATGTCCACCTTGCCATGCGCGAAATGCTCGATCGCTAGCGCGGCAGGGTTGCGAAGGGTTCTTGCGATCGCGGTCGCGGTGGAGTATTCAGGACAGATCAGGAGGTCGATGCCGAAATGGACTCGGTAATCAAATCCGTGTCCTTCAAAGTACATGCTGTGATGAACTCGGGCGATGGATTTCTTTGCACCCATCGATTTGCCGATTGAGGCAGAGAGGAGATTGATTTCATCGCTGTCTGTGGCGGCAATGAGCATGTCGGCACCAACCGTCCCGGCTTCGCGCAGCACGTCAGCGTATGCGGCGTTGCCGTGCAATGTGCCGATGTCCATCTGATCGCCAATGATCTCCAGGCGATCGGCACTGCTATCCACGACCGTAATGTTGTGACCTGCTGCGGCGAGTACTTCGGCCGCGTGGCTGCCGACTTCTCCAGCACCGCAGATGATGATGTTCATACGCTGTTCCGTTTTACGGCTGGTCGTCACAAAGCGTGAATGATAACGCAAGTGTTGCTTCGTCGAGTCTGTGCAAGGCACTGGAATCGACTCGCCTGCGACATAAGCCATGCGGATTCTCCGTATCATGTGCATTGTGGCCCACGTGGTCGACGCGAACCAATCCCCCTGTCTGAACCATTTGCACCATGAGCATTACTGACTTTCTCAAGACGCATTACCGACACTTCAACGCAGCGACGGTGGTTGACGCCACCGAGGCGTATCGCGCTCATCTTGGTTCTGGTGGCCGGATGCTTGTCACGCTGGCCGGAGCGATGAGCACAGCGGAACTCGGCCGATCGCTTGCGGAGATGATTCGTCAGGACAAAGTGCATGCAATCTGCTGTACCGGGGCGAATCTTGAGGAAGATGTGTTTAATCTCGTCGCGCATACGCACTACCGTCGTATCCCGAGTTGGCGTGAACTGACGCCCAAACAGGAGCAGGAACTGCACGATGCGCACCTCAACCGTGTGACGGATACCTGCATCCCGGAAGAAGAGGCGATTCGCCGGATCGAACGTGAGATTCTTGAGCAGTGGCAGGACGCCGATTCCGCCGGCACGCCGCGCTTCCCGCATGAGTTTCTCTACCGGCTACTCCGCAGTGGCCAGCTTGAAGCGTCGTATGACATTGACCCAAAAAACTCATGGCTCCTCGCTGCAGCCCAGCGCGAGCTGCCGATGTTCGTCCCCGGCTGGGAGGACTCGACGCTCGGCAACATCTTCGCGGCCCATGTGATCAGTGGCGATGTGAAGAATGTCCACACCGTCCGTAGTGGGATTGAGTACATGATCGAACTCGCTCGCTGGTACGAACAGACTACGAAAGGCCTCGGGCCCGACGATCCGGGCATTGGATTTTTCCAGATCGGCGGCGGTATCGCGGGTGATTTCCCCATCTGTGTTGTGCCGATGCTCCACCAAGACCTGCAACGGCCGGAGGTGCCACTATGGGGCTACTTCTGCCAGATTAGCGACTCCACAACCAGCTACGGCTCCTACAGCGGAGCGGTCCCAAACGAGAAGATCACCTGGGGGAAACTTGGTCCGAATACACCGCGATTTGTCATCGAGTCAGACGCCACCATCGTGGCCCCGCTCATGTTTGCCTCTCTCCTCGGCTGGTGAGCATCGCGAAAACGACCGCGGATCGCCAGAGACGACTGTGGGGCTGCCGTCGCTGTGCGATCCGTGGTAGAAAAAGAGGAGGAAACTATGTTGTGGCTTGACGACCGTTCGGGCCGGAACCTGTAAAAGAATCTTCGCATGAAGGTGGATATCGGATGCTGCAAAGTTGGAAAGATTCAGCATGGTCAGTTGTTTTTCCTGGGTGTATGGCAGTTCTGACGGTCATCATTTTGTGTGGGTGCGCAGTGCTGTATGACTCGTTGGGCGGGGCCTTTCGGGGCGAACCCACGGACATGCACGGCAACCTCAGCGAAGGGGCACAGCAACTGTTGGATGACGCCTTCGCTGACATCGATCCCGACGCGTTAGCTGACATGCACGTGCACCTGATCAGCCGCGACATCCACGAATCGTGGCTCAACCCGTGGCGACCGATCCGCCACGGCAGAACGCACGTGTACCTCAGTGCAGCGGGCGTGCAGATGAACGACTCGCTGGAAGTTGACTACGTCCAACGATTGATTGACTTGATCGAAGCTTTTCCGATTCGTGGGAAGTTTTACCTTTACGCGTTGGACTGGCATTGCTGTAGCGAAGGCCGTATTGCCCCGGATCAGACTCCCTTGCGAGTGGCCAATGAGCAGATGATGAATGTTGTCGCGCAGCGGCCGGACTTGTTCGTGCCGGTCATTTCCATCCATCCCTATCGTGACGATGCTGTCGAGCAATTGGAGCGGTTTGCTGACCAGGGTGTGCGGCATGTGAAGTGGCTGCCCAATGCAATGGGCATCGACCCGTCATCCGAGCAGTGCGCTCGGTTTTACGAAGCCATACGCCAGCATGAGATGGTGCTGCTCACCCACACCGGCCGCGAGTCCGCCATCGAGGCAACTGACCAGAACCTCGGTAACCCGCTGCTATTGCGTAAACCGTTGGAGATGGGTGTCAACGTAGTTGCGTTGCACTCGGCCAGCGATGGAATTGATATCGATCATGATGACCCGTCTGGCCAACGCGTGGCCAGCTTTGATCTGTTCATGCGTTTGATGGATGAGCCGCGATACGAGGGCCTGTTGTTTGGCGAGGCGTCGACTATGACGTTCACCCGCCATCTCGATCGCCCGCTTCGCACGCTTCTCAAACGACAGGACCTGCATGATCGCTGGGTCAATGGAAGTGACTATCCGATGTGTGCCGTCAACGCCGCCATCTCCACATCCCGCCTGGCTCGGCTGGGGTTCATCACTCGTGAACAGGCCCGGCAATTGGATGAAATCTACAACTACAACCCACTGTTGTTTGACTTCGTGGTCAAGCGCACCGTACGACACCCAGACTCGGGCGACCGTTTGACGGCGGATGTCTTTCATGTGCCCACGGCACTTCGCTGATGTGCAGTATGTTGATGACGTGCTGGAAGCTACACTTTAGTGCATGTCCGGAGTGGATTGGGCGACCGTCACGCTGGTCACTGATCCCTCAATGCGTGAGCCAATCCGCGATGTGCTTCAAAGCGGTATCGCATCAATGGCAGTTGACGGTGGAAGAAGCGCCTTCGGCGAGTCTTACGGCATGCCGCTGACTACGCCTCCCCCCATGCATCTTGGTTTTGATGTGTATGCACGTTCCGGTGATGAAGAGCGGTGGTTATGTCGCATGTTTACTGCAGCCAATGCGTATCGCACACGGAATGTCGAGCGTTTGATGGATGATGTACGTGATCTATTTACGGATGATGCGATTGACCTGATTTTTCGCACCAATCCAGCTGCCGTTGAGCAGTCGGCCACGATCACAGAAATCTGGAATGGCGAAGTGCTGATCGAGAATGTCCGCCTGCGTGGCGCGGCAAAGTGACTATCCCGCCACGGTGTAGCCCGACGTGGCTGGATCAGGTCTCGACTTCACCCGCCGCGGAGCCATCGCAGGCATCACGGAAGGGAACGTCTGGCGGCGCGTCGAGCACGTCGGCGATGAGGTCCAGCCGGTTGAGCACCAGTTCCATGGACTCGGGGCGCTCATGCGGGTGAACTTGGACGCAATCGATAATCTGCTTGGATAGCAGGGGATGGATCGCGGGATTTTTCTCGTGCGGAGGCACAGCCGGCTTGACCATGCCGGCATCGAGCGCGCCGGAGTACAGGTTGTCTCCGTTTTCCTGTTGCGGCGGCAGGGCAGTGGGAATGACCTCGCGCACCAGCACCCAGTACATCGCCGCACCGAAGTTATAGATATCAGTCTGTGCCGTGATGGCCTGCCGATGGGCTTGTTCAGGCGCCATGTAACCCGGCGTGCCCTGAATGCGCTTCTTTACTGTGCCAATAGCACAGCATTGGCCGAGATCGATGATTTTTACATGGTCATCATGCGTCAGGAGGATGTTGGAGGGTTTGATATCCGCATGGACATAACCCCGGCCGTGCATATGTGCCAACCCTGCTGCAACCTGCCGAAAGATGTTCCCCGCGTGCTTCTGGTCTTCCGGAAGTTTCTGGTCGAGCGGCTGGCCGTCGACAAGTTCCATGAGCAACGAAACGGCCTTGAGTTTGAACATCTTGCGATGTTTGATGAGCCTATAGACATGTCGGATGTTCTCGTGATCGAGCTTGGCACCGACGGTGTATTCGGCTTGCACCTGCTCGAGAAACCGCATGTCCTTTTCTGTTTCCTTGACGACATGCTTGAGCGCCCAGACCTGCTTGGTACGGGGGTCCTGCACGGCATAGAGCTGAGACGCGGCTCCTTCACCGATTCTCGCCAGCACGCGATAGCCACTTATATGCTTCTTGTCGAGCATACCTACCAATTCAGACTCTCCCCGAGCCAACCGCACGGGCCTACACCGGCTGTGCTGCCATTACATGAGATGCTGTTCAGCGAACACGCAAACGAACCGTGGGACGCTAGAGTATCGCCCGATGGCCGACGTGTCTGCGTGCCACGATTTCAGTTAGCGTAATGCCTCCGAGCCGTCCGGGCAAACCGCCTTCACAAGTCGCCTTCAGCGAAGCTGTTCTTCCAACTGGGCTCGAGAGAAGAACGTGCCTGGACCGGTTTCCTGCGGGGAAACGCCGACAGCGACATCCCGATGCAGATGCACTTGACTTGCAGGAATATCCAACTCGCGCTGCAGCCGCTGGACGAGACTGATCAAATGGGTCATCTGTCGGTCAGTGAACGGGCGGCGGTCGCCATTGCCGACGAGGCAGATGGCGATGGAGTGTTCATTGTGGAAATCAGCGTTGTCGCCAATGGTGTGAACGCCGGGCAACTGGTCATTCCAGCGATAACCAGCGTGGACCACACCATCTCCCATGCCATTGCCATTACCGATCACGAAGTGGTAGCCCATGCCCTGGTACCCGTAGCTGAGGTGGCGGCGGTGGATGGAATCAACATCGCCACCGGGTGATCCAAGATGGTGAATGACAATGCTCTTCCAGCGGTCACGAGCAAGCGGGGCTACGGTCTGAAAAAGAGGATCAGTTGCCTTGGTATCGGTAGGGCCGACGGCGGCAAGGTTGGTGGCCAAGAACCCTTGTTGCTGCGGCTGGGGGTCGCTCAATGCCAGCAGGCCTACTACCGCGGTCATGGCTGCAGCAAAGCTGCCCCACACGATCTTCGTCCGCCGGGTCGGCGGGGCCAATGTGCGGGAATGAGCTTGACGTCGTGCCATGGTTCAATCAATTCCATCAGAAATCTAGCGTACTACACATCTCTGTCAGCTGTTGGGAAATATCGGTTCAATCCCGACAAAAACCTTGGCAAAAGCAAAAATGAATAGATGAACTTTACCGTTGGAGCGTGATCATCGCGTCCGAGAAAGTCGCGATCGCAATGCTGGCTGTGGATTGCCGAACACATCGGGCTCTGTCAGCGGAACATTGCGACCGCGCATCGTGTCTTGCGTCTGAAACTGGTGACGCGGCGCATTGGATGGAAACAGCGCCTGTTGGCACCCGCCTGTCACGAGCACCACCAGAATCAGTAGAAAGATGAAACAGACAAGCCGCATATGTACGAGTATAACCGACTCGGACGCTTCGTCAGCCCCGAGGTTATCGCTGCATGGCAATGACCCGCTCCGTGGTGTGCCGATCACCGGTCTGGCCGTCAACGAACGTCGCTCGCGCCACGACCTGCTGGGTTAGCAGCCAATCGAGATCCACTTTCGCCGGAATGTCCAGCGGCACCTCGAAGCTGTAGTGGGTGCCAGTGATTCCCGAGCGGAATGCATCACGAACATCACCCGGACCAAATCGCAAACGTCCCAGCGGGATAGGATCGACCTCATCCGGTACGACCGCCAGATTCACAATCACATTGCCGACCATCTGTGTGAAGCGGCCTCGGCTGTCGATCGGCTGTACGTACAGCACAAGCGTGTCACCAAAGCCATCGCCCTGACGATCCCGAACGTGGCTCAACCGGCCGATTTGAATATCCACGACATGCGGCACAAACGCGCGTACATCCTCGTCAGCCAATTCCTCACGGCGCTCTGCCCACGCCCGGGCACGGCGCAATTCCGCCAACAATTCGCGCTCGCGACGCTCCAAATCCCTTACTTGATCCTGCAGGTCCAGCACCTGCGCTCGCAAAGCATCGCCCTCGGTCTCAAATTGCCGCGTGCGGCAGCCAGCATGAAGTCCCATGCAGGCAACCAACGCGAAACACACCATGGTTCGCCACAGTTGCATACTACAAGTGTAGGGGATCATCACGCATGCTGGCGTGCCTGAGCTATGGCGGCCCGTTCCAACATTCTCACATCCTTGATCTCACCTTCAACGTTGAGCCGCCCGTTCCAAGCGTTCAGCTTCGGCTCGATGACCGCGTCGATGGGCATTCCCGCCGCAAGATCACCAGCCAACTCGCCCGCATTCCACCACACCGCTCGCAACTCTTTCCGCCCGGTCGGGCCTTCTTGCCGCATGCGCAGTGTAAGGTGCTTGCCGTTGGCGCCGATTTGCCGCGGTGTATCGGCGATGACCGACCGGCTAATGCGAAGTGTCGGCCGACGATTGGACCGGCCGAATGGTGAAAGGGCGTTGATGCGTCGGACCGTGGGTTCATCCAACTCGTGTAGATCTGCATCGCAATCCACGCGAACGGAGGCAATGAGATCGTCCGGTTGAATGTTCGCGTTGGCGTGCTCGGTGAATGCTTCTGTGAACTGTTCAATACGGTCAAGAGCCAAACTCAGCCCCGCTGCCATCTCGTGGCCGCCCCATGTCGTCAGCAGTGAAGCGCATGATGCGAGGCCTGCGTGGATGGAGTACCCATCAATACTGCGACCAGAACCCTTACACAATTCACTATTCCGCTGCAATAAAATGGTTGGCTTGACAAAGCGATCCACAAGTCGTGAACAGACGATCCCCACCACGCCCGGATGCCAGGACTCATCGGAAAGCACGATCGCGCGTTGGTCGTTGCCTGTCATGCCTGCGTCCTCCGCCATCTGCATCGCTTTGGTCAGAATCTCCCGCTCGGTTCGTTGGCGCCGCTGGTTAACGCGCGTCAGTTCATTGGAGATGGTGATCGCCTCGTTCGCCGATGCACTGGTCAGCAATCGCACCGCTTCGCGGGCGTGTCCAAGACGCCCGCAAGCATTCAGCCGCGGCCCTAGCACGAAGCCGACTTTCTCGGAGTCGATCTGCTCGTCCATCAGATTCGATGCCTCGATCAGCGCCCGTAGTCCGACGAGCGGAGTCTGTTTGATTCGTCTGAGGCCGAAGCTGGTGAGCACGCGGTTCTCGCCAACCAATGGAACGACATCCGCGATGGTGCCCAATGCCGCCAGTGGCAGCATGTCCAGCAGCGTTCGTTGTAGTTTTTCACTCACCCGCTCAGACCTGCACCATGCTGTGCAAAACCGCCACGCCAACTTGAACGCAACACCGGCTCCGCACAGTTCGCCAAAGGGATACGCGCTGCCCGGCAATCGTGGGTGCAGGAGCGCAAATGCATCAGGCAGGTTCGCTTCATCATCAGGCAGGTTGTGATGATCAGTAATGATCAAGTCCAGCCCGATCTCACGTGCGGTCTGGGCTGAAGCCGCCGCGGTGATGCCGCAATCCACGGTGATGACCAATTTCGCTCCTTCGCTGCGCAGTTGTTTCATCGCTGCACAGTTGATGCCGTAGCCCTCTTCGAGCCGGTGCGGCACATAAGTTCGAACATCGGCGTTTGGCTGCGCGGATTTGATGGTGTGATAGAGGATCGCGGTCGCAGTGATGCCGTCGACGTCGTAATCGCCATAAATCACAATCGGCTCCCCACTGCGTACCGCATCGACAATGCGTTCGACAGCACGATCAATGTTCGGCATCAACGCCGGGTCATACAATTGGGTGAGCTTCGGCTCACAGAAGCGGGCGATGTCATCAGCGTCGCGCAATCCGCGAGCATGACAGATGCGCTCGATCAAGGGTGCCTCAGCACCCTTGTCTGTGTGTGCATCCTGCAACAACCAACGACGCGTCATCCCTCGCATGGACGGAAGATACCACAGGCCGCACGCCACCGCGATATCTGGGACTGCAAAGCACCGCATGAACTGGTCTCCAGACGAGTTCCGTACTCTCCACTGCAAGGTCGAATACCCAGTCCTCTAGAGACGCATCCGTATGGCATTTCGAATGTTAGACGAACTCGACGTGTTCACGTCTCATCTTCGTCTGACTGCCAGGAAGCGGAGATCCGTTCCTTTAACATCGGGATGACCGTTGCATCATTGCCGCTGAGGCGACCGGAATCGCGGATGGCTGTCATAATCTCCAGCGCTCGCTGGTACTGTTCAGCGGCAGCGCGTCGATAGGTGGCTTGCATAGACGGCGGATGGTCCTCACGAGTACTGAGTGCGGAGTTGAGTTCGCCAAGGTTAAACGCACTCACCGCGACACTGCGCGCAAGATCAATGTCATCAGGGAAACTCGCCGCGAGTTGAGTGAAGACCTGAGCTGCATCGGTGTGACGGACCATGGCTTCCTCAAATCGACCAAGTCGCCACAAGGCGGTGGCTTTCATGTCAATTGCTGCGGCGAGATCGCGTTGCCGGCCAATACTGGTGGCATCAAGTTGAATCAGGCGTTGTCGCATTTCAACCGCACGTTGATAGTGGCTGAGGCCGGCTTCGGCATTGTCGAGCTTTACATAAAACTCACCGAGGTAGCGGTGGCTGGTGGCAATGTCACGGAGAAGCGAGCGGTCTAGCGGATCTTCTGCCATTAGGGCATGCTGCTTTTCGAGGAGCTGTTCTGAGTAGTCAACACCTGCTGTGAGATCTCTGTGAAGAGTGATAAGACGTGCGTGTAGCCATTCGACGTTGAGCAGCAAGCGCCGATTATCACGATCGGTTGGCGTGAGTTCAGTCGCAGTGTGAGCATGAGCAACTGCGGCGAGCAGATATACCTCGGCCTCTTCGGGGCGGCCGAGGTTGAGAAGTAACTCACCGAGCATCATCTTCGCGGTAGCGAGTTCAAACGCAGCTCGAGGATGGTTGCTGTGGTCCCGCCAGTGCTGTTGCGTGAGTTCGATGGAATGTCTTATCTTGTGTTCTGCCTCGGCAAAGCTGCCCTGGCGGATGCGCAGCTTGGCGATCTCGGCATGGAATGTATGCAGCAGGGGCAAGGTGTGAACATGATCTGGATGTCGCACGGATTGGCGCATGGCCTTGCCTTCGCGAAATGCGGCCTCGGCTACATCAAGCTGGTTCTTCTCGTCATGGCAGAATCCAATTCCCATGAGAAGGTTTGCGCCGATGATACGACAGCGTTCGCATGTATCGTCGTCGTTGAGCAATGTCTTGATGATGTCAAGTCCCGTCTGATAGCTGGCCAGCGCACCGGTGATCTCGCCGAGGCCCGGGTTTCCCATGAGACCGCCCTGGATGTCGCCAAGACGCCGATATGCTGCGGCGATATCAATCAGCAGGTCGGAATTGTCCAAAGCATCGGCACGCAGGCCTTCAAGGTACTCGTGTGCGGTGGTCACGATCACACGGCTAGGGCCCGTTGAGCCGGGCAGCTTGCGGATGTGATCATGCACATCGAAAAGCATGGTATTGGCGAGTGTGTGTACTTCGGTAAAGCGGCGTTCCGCACGCTGTTCAGCGAGTTGCGCTCGGTCGCGCTCACGCGCTGTTTCGACGTAAAGCAAGGTACTGATGATGCTCGCAGTGCAAAGCGTAACAAGCAGCAAAATGGACGCAGCGACACCCACACGGTTGCGCTGTATGAATCGCGTAGCCCTGTAGCGGAGCGTATCCGCTCGGGCAACCACCGGCAGCTTATGACGATAGCGGCGAAGATCATCAGCGAACTGTTCAACGGTGGAATAGCGCCGCTCCGGCTCCTTTCGCAGCGCCATGAGAATGATGTTTTCAAGATCGCCGTGCAGCATTCGTTGCAGTCGGGCTGGATCGGTGCTTCGAAGCTGGGCAATTGATTCGGGCGTGGTTGCGGATGAAACGGATGAGTCACCATCAAGCCCTGGTTCTGAGTGCAATGTCTGCCGCACAGCGGTACTCGGACGTGTGGGTGGGTCTTCACAGATCGCGCGTCCGGCCTCCTCGATACTCTTGTGCTCCACATGATGCGGCCGCTGTCCGGTGAGCAATTCGAAGAGAATGACGCCCAATGAATAAATGTCAGCAGAAGTGGTAATGGCTTGTCCGCGAATCTGCTCCGGACTTGCATAGGCGGGCGTGAGGCGGCGTTCGAGTGTTGCAGTGACTTCTGCGGTTCGTTGCAGCGTTTCGGATGAGAGGACTTTGGCTATACCGAAGTCAAGCAGTTTGACTGTCCCGTCCTCGGTGACGAGGACATTGCTGGGTTTAAGATCGCGATGCACAATGAGGTTGCGATGGGCGGCTTGTACTGCAGCACAAACGGTGAGAAAGAGATCGAGTCGCTGATCGACCGTGAGGCGGTGCTGATCGGCGTACTCGTCAAGGCGCTTCCCATCAACGAACTCCATCACGAGATATGGCTGATGATCTTCTGTGGAGCCACCGTCGATGATGTGAGCAATGTTGGGATGCTCAAGATTGGCGAGTAATTGGCGTTCGTGACGGAAGCGGGCGAGGATGTCTTCGCTATCCATGCCACGACGAATGACTTTGATTGCGACACGCTTGTCGAACGCGTGATCCGAACGCTCTGCAAGGTAGACGCTTCCCATCCCGCCCGTGGCGATGCGTTCGAGAACACGATACCGGCCGATTGTTTGTCCGAGCCAGGGATCGGCAAAGAGCGTTCGGTTTGGTTGTTGTTCCAGCGCGCTGCCGTGCAGAAATCTTTGCGCATTGTCGTGTGCGTGGAGCAATGAAACGACTTCCTTGCGAACAAATTCATCATCGCCACAAGACTGGTCGAGAAACGCAGATCGTGCATTGATCGGCAGTTCGATAGCTTGATCGAAGAGGCGTTCAATCTCGTGCCGCGTATCTTCGTTCATGGCTGGTATCTCTCATTCTTGCTCGTCTTTCACTGATCAGTGGCCGATGGCGACAGATCGCGAAAGAGCCACGCCCGAGCAAAATGCCAGTGTCGCTCGATGGTACGGGTGGTGACGTTAAGCACAGCGGCAATATCTTCAGTCGTCAGTCCACCAAAGAAGCGTAATTCAACAACACGCGCTTTGTCTGGATAGAGGTTCGCAAGGCGCGTGAGCGCATCATCAAGGTCGATCAGGTCGGTTGCGTGTGTTTCATCGTAATGAAGCTCAGCATCAAGCGACAATCGCCTTTGTCCACCGCCTCGTTTGATGCTGTGCTTGGCACGAGCATGATCGACAAGGATGCGCCGCATGGCTTGTGCTGCGACACCAAGAAAGTGTGCCCGGTTTTGCCAGACTACGCGCTGCTGACCGAGCATCCTCACATACGTCTCGTGCACTAACGCTGTAGGTTGCAGCGTGTGATCACTGTACTCGTTGCGAAGCTCGCGCTCGGCTAAAGCACGCAGATCCTCATACACCACAGGCAAGAGCAGATCGACCGCGCGACGATCGCCCGCGTTCAGGCGTGTCAGCCAGTCGGTGATCTGTGTTGGGTCGGTCATTCTGCGTCTTTCGGCCTTTCCCCTATATGAACGGTTGTATTCACTTCTACAGATGCATTCGAAGTGTACCGCGCAACGGTATCAGCCGGTAGACAGTGTTCGTGCGTTGCGATCAAAATTTTCCTGCCCGCGCTGTCGGGAAGGACGGGCCAATCTCGCGTTGGAGAATGAGACGCTGAGGTTAGAAAGGAAGAGCGGTCAACAACGCTGCGAGCACGATTTATGCAGACGAGACGTGTCGGCTCAATGCAAACATTTCCGCGTTTCCCATGAGGTATTGGCATGTTCCCGCAGTGGGAATCGCCGCCCCTCGCGATGTCATTCAACCTGTTTTGTGGAGAATAGAAGATGAAACGAAAGAAATGGAACATGTTCGCACGCACCGCCTTTGCAGCAATTCTGGTTGCCGGCCTGGCTTCACAGGATGCCACCGCCGGGTCTGATGTGACCATGGCCTTCACCTATCAGGGACAACTGGCTAGCAGTGGCGAGCCCGTCACCGGGCCGGTGAACTTCAGCTTCCGGCTGCATGCTGATGAAACAGCGGAGAGCCAGGTTGGAAGTACGCTCAACGCATTCGGCTTCGATCTCTTTGATGATGATGGGCGCTTTACGATCGACCTGGACTTCGGTGACGGTGTCTTTGACGGCACAGCACGCTGGCTGGAAATCTGGATTGATGGCGCACCGCTCTCGCCACGCCAGCCGATCATGCCCACGCCTTATGCTGCCTTTGCGCTCAACGGCGGTGAAGGCCCGGAAGGCCCGGAAGGCCCTCCCGGTCCACAGGGCGAGCAAGGTGAGCAGGGCCCTCAAGGCCCCACTGGCGCGACCGGACCCATCGGACCGGCAGGACCCGAGGGGCCCGCAGGTCCGCAAGGCATCCCGGGGGTTGAGGGTCCAGTCGGCCCGCAGGGACCAGCAGGCCCGACCGGACCGGCTGGCGATTCGCACTGGCAGCTGAGTGGCAGTGTGACGTTCTATAACGCGGGCAACGTCGGAATCGGCACGTCATCACCCAATAGCCGCCTGCATGTTAACAGTGCGATCGATCAGATGGCCATGCGCGTTCAGGTTGCTGGTATGTCCAAATTGCTCGTAACGCCCACTGGTGGTGTTTCTATTGGTGATAATGTGATAACACCTCCAACTAACGGTTTGTTCGTCTCTGGTAATGTTGGTCTCGGAACCACCACTTCGAGTCTTCGATTCGCGATTCAGGATTCCGGCGTCGGACTCGATCGTCCCGCACTCAACTCCCTTGCTCTCTATACCAGCAACTTTGAGCGCATGCGCATCAACTCCTTCGGTAACGTGGGCATTGGCACGGATAACCCACAGCGACGATTGCACGTCGTACAAAGCACGTCCGGACGCGTGATCGAAGCGGAAAACAGCAACGGCGGCGGTATCGCGCTCTCCGGAACCCTCGAGGTCACGCCCGGCAGTTCCGGCACAGGTTCGGCTGTCCGCGCCTGGGCCAACCCCACAAATGCGCGAAGCGTATGGGCCCATGCCGGCGGTTCATCCGGCACCGGCGTCTATTCCCGTGTCACCGATGCAACGTCCACCAATGCCAAGGCCATTCACGGCGATGCGTGGAGCATCAATGCATACTCCGGCTACTTTGAAGGCGGCCGAAACTACTTCGAAGGCCGTGTCGGTATTGGAACAGCTGCACCAGGAAACATGCTCCATGTCACCGGTACCGGCACCACGATTCGCGGCATCTCTACGTCCTTCGATGGCGTTGAAGGGCGCACCGGCTCGTCGGGTGCCTATGGCATCTACGGCGTTCACACCGACGGCGGGCGTGGCGTCGTTGGCACCGCTTCCGGTACCGGCAGTTGGGGCGTCTTTGCCTTCGGCAACAGCGGCGCAAGCGGTACAAAGAGCTTCAAGATCGATCATCCGCTCGATCCGGAAAACAAGTACCTCCTGCACTACTCTGCGGAAGGCCCAGAGCCGTACAACATGTACCGCGGCAACGTGGTGCTTGATGGATTCGGTGAGGCGTGGGTCGATCTGCCAGATTACTTTGAGGAAATCAATCGCGATTTCCATTACCAACTCACGGCCATCGGTGCACCAGGCCCGAACTTGCACATCGCAGCGGAAATCGTCAACAACACATTCCTGATTGGTGGCGGAACACCCGGTAGCCGAGTGTCCTGGACTGTCACCGCCGTGCGTAATGATCCGCATCTTCGCGCAAATCCAACATCTGATGTTCGTGAGAAACCGCAGATGCTGCGTGGCACGTATCAGCATCCCGAACTGTACAACATGCCTGCTGAGCGAAGTGAGCATCAGCGTCGCATGAGTCTTGAAAACATGGCTGGTGTGGCAGGAGATGAGTGATCATGATCACATCACACCCGATCACGGTGTATGCCAGAACGGCGCATCGAATCTCCGACAACGCTTTGTTTCATAAGGATGTCATGCCATGAAGTTGATCATTCTCCTCATTCCATTCACGCTCGGTACGCTTGCATCTGCTTCGGTTGATGCAGATGAAACCCCGGCTTCGAATCACGAACCGACCACGACAATCAACGAAACTCGGGACGTGGATGAACAACGGAGTCAGTACGTTGAATTGGGCACCGGCTTCGCGATCGACTGGTACCGCATCGCTGGCGGCGGCGGCACCAGCACTGGCAGCGGCTTCTCACTTCAAGGCACCATCGGTCAGGCCGAAGCCGGCGAAATGAGCAATGCCACCTTCTCCCTCGCCGGCGGGTACTGGACCAGCGGCGCAAGCGTAGACCCTGCAACGCCATGTCCCGCCGATCTCAACGGCGACGGTGAGATCAACGTCAGCGACTTGCTCGTCCTGTTGTCATCGTGGGGGCTGTGCCCAGTGGATGAACCCTGTCCGGCTGACCTGAACAAAGACGGCGAGGTCAATGTCAGCGATCTGCTCCAACTCCTCAGCGCTTGGGGTACGTGCCCGATTTGAAACGCCAATCCGCCTGTTCGATCAAACAGGAACGCGTGATGGTAAGGATGCCAACTGTTGTTTCGCTGATGCGAGCAGCAGTACACAGGACACAAACTGCAAGGGGTTGAAACAACAACGGGTCGCTGACATGTTCAGCGACCCGTTGTCTTGTAATTCCCGGTTGCGAATTGGCATAGCCATTATGATCAACGTATCGAAGCAGGAAGCGCCGCCGCAACATCCTCCACGAAATGCGGCAGCGCATACGAAGACATCTCCGTGACCCTGGCTTCAAGGTAAGCAGGCACCTGCGTCACGCGAATCTGCTCGCCCTGCGCCGCACCGCTTTGAAGTGCAAACTGCGGCAATCCCGTACCGCCCTCCGCCCGCGCTACACACGTCTCGCTGAACGGCCCATACTCACCACTCGAATCTGCCCATCTGCCCCAGTAACACACCAACATCGGCGTGCCATCATCCATCACCGGAAACGCCACCTCGAACCTGCTCGTCGTGAACGAACGCAGATACCACAACCGCCCGCCGCTGCGCTGGCCCGGATGCGATGGAATCGGCTCACCAACCGGCACCAACTCCACAAAAAGCTCCATACGCACCGCACCGTGCGGCTTCGCGCTGCTCGAACGATCAAAGTCATTGACATATTCGAGTCTGTGTTTCACCGCCCCGCCCCCGGTCGGTCATCGATGAGGTACACGCCGAGCCACTCCAGCACCGGGATGAGCGTCGGCACCACGAAGTTGCCGATCGGATCGCCTGACGAGAGGTGCTACCGAGAGCAATTTCGAGACCAGTTGAACCTTGGCCGCTGATCGACGACTCTTCTAGTGGAGATTCGCTGTGCGATGGGTTGCGTCTGACATTTTCGATGAATGGCTCGTCGTTCGGGCGCAGGCGGGCGAAGACGACGCGATGCGGAAACTCGTCGCGTACGGTGAGGACACGCTGGTGCTGCATAGAATCCGCCTGTTCTATCAATTCGTGTATGTGGTCCATCAGTGCGTTTTGTCCATGCGCCAATCATCTTCATCCAAAACTTCGGAGATCAGTTTTATGACACACAGCCACCGCCCCACGTTTCTATTGCTTGCTCTCCTCGCGCTCTCCGGCTTCGGCTGGGTTGCGTTTTCCGCGAGCACCCCCACCGGTGCCGCTGATCACCACAGCACATCGGAATCGGACAAACTCACCATTGTCTGGACCAGCGGCGATCCCGATGTTGCGCATCGCATGGTGCTCATGTACGCCAATGGTGCTCAACAACGCGAATGGTTCGATGACATCACCCTCATCATCTGGGGACCGTCACAACGCTTCGTCGCGGCAGACAAGGACATCCGCG
This sequence comes from Phycisphaeraceae bacterium, assembly GCA_003562195.1. Taxonomy (GTDB): domain Bacteria; phylum Planctomycetota; class Phycisphaerae; order Phycisphaerales; family SM1A02; genus PWVT01. The sequence continues at coordinate 21,278 of PWVT01000281.1, forward strand.
CGAAACTTCAGAACCTCATGGACATCGGCGTCAACGTCTATGCCTGCCAGGCGTGCAGCGATTCCTATGGCATCACTGACGACCTTCGCAGCGTTGGCATGACCGTCAAGTACATGGGCGAGCCGCTCAGCGATGCCATCAAAGGTGACAGCCACGTCATCACATTCTGAGCCGCCGCACGCAGCAGATGGCGCACGAAACGAGTGGAAACAGCATGAAACGACAACCGGCCGCTGATGAGGTCAGCGGCCGGAATTCGCGTGATTTCCAGAGTTTGCGAGAGATTCTCACTCTGGAGAAAAGTGGAGCCGGGGGGATTCGAACCCCCGTGCGAACGCGAAATCCTCGGAGAAAAGTTCCGATTCGCAACGGAGCGCAGCGCCAGGCGCAGTACCTCGCGCTGAGGGCGAATCTAAAGCCAAGCCTGCCGCTGATGATGCCGGTTTGCGCCGGGTAATCGCCGCATGGAATGAACTCCCCGCCGCCGTACGCAAGGGAATCATCGCCATGGTCGAGGCATCGATGCGGGAGAAATGATTCATGACGCTACTGACACATGACAGAACTGACGAAACCGTCTGCATGTAAGCCAACCGGATCGATTAGGTACTTCCCGGCGATCGCGCCGCCCGATGCCCGCGGGAACAGCAGCCAATGGAGACAGACATTCTTTCGTTGTCCGGTCCGGTTTCACACCCGGCTTTCGCCTCGCGCCACGGCCTACGACGTTCGCCCCTGTCGCGCCCGGGCCGCCCGGGCGTATCGACCTACCACTTTCGGCACCCTCGCCAACACGGGCCAACGTCCGCGGCGACAGGGCGAGGTCGTTCAGATTCGGCCGGAGTCGACGCGACGAGTTCGACATCCCGTACGAACTCGGATTGACGAACAACGACCTCTATACGTACAGGCATTCGGCGAGGTGGTGGAAGAAGTCGCGGCCGAGACCACGGCTTTGCCGTACTCAAAAATCGGCCCAGACGTGCCCTGGTAACGATTTTGTGGCATCCGTAACGATTTTTCGGCGGACCTGTAAGAGTTTTGGCGATATACTGGCCTACTGTAACTGTTTTGCGGGCTATGTACACGTTTATAGATGCGGAGGCCCGAATGGTAAGCGAACAACTGGAACGTCGGGACGCGGGCTACGCGGCACTGATCGAGCGATACAGCCTGGACGTGGTGCCCAACTGGCACCGCTCAGTCGTCTCTGATGGGACCGTGCGGCGAACCGACGCCACACCCGACGGGGTGGTGGACACGTATCCATCCAACTACTGGCCGGGCGACGAACCGGGGGCCCACATCGAGTTCGCGCTCAAGTACGACGGGACGAATCTGGGTCTCTTGGCCGCGATCCTTCCGGCGGTCGGCTCCGAAGAGATCACTCGCTTCGTGCGATCGAAACCCACCGGCAAATACGTGCGACGCATCTGGTATTTCTACGAGATGCTCACCGGCGATCGGCTGCCGCTCGACGACATGTCAAAGGGCAACTACATCGATCTGCTCGAGCCGGACGAGTACCTGGTGCTTGCTGGCGGCCAGCAGGTGCGCCGGCAGCGGGTGAACGACAACATGCTCGGGGACGCGCGGTTCTGCCCGCTGGTGCGACGCACCGAGACGATCACCGGATTCATGGATCGCGATCTCGCTGCGCGATGCGCCAAGTTGATTCAGGCCTACCCATCCGGACTGCTCAAGCGGGCCCTGAGCTATCTCTACACCAAAGAGACGAAGTCCTCGTTCGAGATCGAGCACATCAAGCCTGATGCCAGCAGAACAGAGCGCTTTATCTCGCTGCTGCAAGCCGCTATCACGGAAGATCTCTGCCGGAAGGCACGTCTCATCGAACTCCAGAACAGCATAGTCGATCCAAGGTACCAGGAAAGCGACTAT
>PWVT01000288.1 GCA_003562195.1 Phycisphaeraceae bacterium
GTCTTTTGTCAATCAGCACCTGAACAATTTGGGTGTTTTTTCGTAATGAAAAACACCCGCTTCGTGAGAAGCGGGTGTTTGAAGAAAACCTATTCGTATCCTCGCGCCAGATTGCTTACAAAGTTACGCGCTCCAGTTGGCCTTGAACTCGCGCAGGGCGGCGATGAACTCGTCGCCGAGCTTCTTGAAGGACTTCTGCTCGACGAGTTTGTCGCGCAGTTGTGTAGGACAGGGTTCACCCTGCCGCGGATCGGCGGGAGGCGCTGGAGTCATCGTTGGCACGTACGGCAATGTGTTGCCCAGCACACTTTCTCAGGGACACTTACATTCGCTCATTGTCGGATCCGTTGGGAACTCTACCCACTTGCATTTCACTTCATCACCGCAAGGGTCTCCGACGGTCATACAGTGGACCCCGACGCCAGTATCAGTCACGATTCTTACTGCCGCGCATCTATCCTGCTTCGGGTCCGGGTCAGGCCCTCCCTCAAGCGGCAGAGAAGTGAACTCGTTGGAAGTGAGTCGAATCGCTCCAGTGACGCTGACGGAACTCGCTTGCTGCACCTGAACAAAACTCGATCCCGCTTCATCAAGCACCATGACAAGTTCGGGATATCCATCATTCCATCCGGCAAAGAGCAATTCCATATCGTCGAAATCTACCAAGGTAAAGGGGGTGTCATGTTGGCTTGACCCCTCCCAGCGATCAAACCCAGCGTTCGTGAGTTGGCCTGCAGTCACAAATGTAATTGATGGCTGGGTCGTCCCATGCACGATTGCAAGACCTTGCGGCAGCCAAACCATTCGATCTTCCTTGAACCGTTCTCTCTCCGCCGCGCTAAGCGCCTGCGTTACATTGGAACGCATGGCTTCGTAGTCTTCCAAAGTAACCTTGGCGAGGTCGGAATCGCCCACATCGATGACTCCAATCGAGTTACTTGCTATCTCCGTCTTATCACTGTCACGATGAACAGATGGCTCCCGTGTGAGCACAGACTCCAATCGAAGCGTGTCAGCGACAAGCGCCTCAGTTGTTTTGAACTTGAGCATCACGGCATCAAGGAGGTACTCCGGTGACTGCGAACCGTGCTGCCCTGCACTGAGCGAACACATCGCGCCAACTGCCACTGGTGCAATTACTAAACCAATACCCTTCATACTTTTGTCCTGTCTGCCCGCCCGTTGTAGACCCCAGTCCTTGACTGTGGGGGGGGGGCATTCCCCACAAACGCCGCAGATTCGGTGGACGTGACCGGAGACGGAAGTATTTGATCGGACTATACCTCAATTTTCGTGACGTTGCCAAGTGCTATGTGCGATTTTTCCAAGTGGTGTAGCGAAGAGAGGGTTCACCCTGCCGCGGATCGTCGGGGGTGTCGGCATCACTGTCGTAGCGTACGGCAACGTGCATTTGGATACGCTACCGGCAGGATGAATCCTGCCCTGCATTCGCTGGCAAACTTGCCTCTGCTTGATCAATTCGCGGTCGCCAAAGCGAATCGCTGCGACGGGCCATGAATTGTTCCTCGCTCGCGATAAAGTGTTCGCCGTTGCAGCGTCATTTCCGTGGCGTGGCGATGCATCCAATTCGCCACCTGAGGCAGCGGATTCTGCGGGAAAATGCCGCTTTTTAGCCTCTGCGTGCCGATTTTTCGATCGCGGAGCGGGGTGAATGGGTGTTCCAGGATGAGGCGTTGAGCGGCGTTGCTGCGTGGCAGGGCGTGGGGGCGACTTTGCCGCACGGCGCAGTAGTGCAGGGTGAAGTGCAAGGGGCGATTCGCCGGCGTCTTTCGGCGCGGCGCACAAATGACCACAGAACAACACCCCGCCATTTCGGCGGGGTGCTTGAGGGACGATGGGATGTGCGAAGCCGCAAGCAGCGAAACGTGGCTCAGGCCGACCAGTTGGCCTTGAACTCGCGCAGGGCGGCGATGAACTCGTCGCCGAGCTTCTTGAAAGACTTCTGCTCGACGAGTTTGTCGCGCAGTTCCTTCTTCGGGCCGGTGAAGTATTCGATGAGGTCCGTCTCGAACGCATGCACCTTATCCAGCGCAAGATCATCCAGGAACCCCTTGGACGCTGCGAAGATGCTGATGCACTGATCGATGACATTGAACGGCGAATACTCGCCCTGCTTGAGCAGTTCCACCATGCGGCCGCCGCGATCAAGCTGCCGCTGCGAGGATGGATCCAGTTCCGTGCCGAGCTGGGCGAACGCTTCAAGTTCGCGGTAGGCGGCAAGGTCAAGACGCAACGAGCCGGCGACTTCCTTCATCGCCTTGATCTGCGCGTTGCCACCCACGCGCGACACCGAAATGCCGACGTTGATGGCCGGGCGAACGCCTGCGGAGAACAGTTCCGGCTGGAGGTAGATCTGACCGTCAGTAATCGAAATAACGTTGGTGGGAATGTACGCCGAGACGTCGCCTTCCTGCGTTTCGATGATCGGCAAAGCCGTGAGCGATCCGCCGCCGTTGTCATCGGAGAGTTTCGTCGCGCGTTCGAGCAGGCGTGAGTGCAGGTAGAATACGTCGCCGGGATACGCTTCGCGGCCGGGCGGACGGCGAAGCAGCAGCGACAACTGGCGATAGGCGTTGGCCTGCTTGGAAAGGTCGTCATACACGCACAGCACGTGCTTGGGCGTTTTGCCTTCCTTGCCCTGCCACATGAAATGCTCGCCCATGGCAGCGCCGGCGTAGGGTGCGATGTACTGCAGCGGCGCGGGGCTGGCTGAACCGGCGACGACGACGATGGTGTACTCCATCGCTCCGTTGTCCTTGAGGGCCTGGACCACGCCGGCCACGGTCGAATCCTTCTGACCGACAGCAACGTAAATACACACGACCGCCTCGGGCGTGCCCCAGTACTGCTTCTGGCTGATGATCGCGTCAAGGCACACGGCTGTCTTGCCTGTCTTGCGGTCGCCGATGACCAGTTCACGCTGGCCGCGACCGATGGGGATCATGGAGTCCACGGCCTTGATCCCGGTCTGCAGCGGTTCCTTCACCGGCTGGCGGGCAGCGATGCCGGGGGCAACGATGTCGAGTTTGCGCGTGATGCTGGAATCGATTGCCGGGCCACCATCGAGCGGCTGACCAAGCGGATTGACCACGCGGCCGAGCAGTTGCTCACCAACAGGCACTTCCAGCAGGCGGCCGGTGGATTTGACCGTATCGCCTTCGCGCACATACAGGTAGTTGCCGTAGATCACCGCACCGACGGTGTCGAGTTCCAGGTTCATGACCTGGCCCATGACGGGTCCTTGATCGGTGTCAAACTCGAGCAGCTCACCCGCCATGGCCTTGGACAGGCCGTAGATGCGGGCAATACCGTCGCCGACTTCGACCACGCGGCCGACTTCGGAGATTTCCAGTTCTGTGGAGAACTGTTCGATTTCCTGCTTGATTACTGAAGTGATTTCGTCGGTCTTAATCTTCACGATGCGGTCCTTGGTTCGAAAGTTTCACCGTCAGAGGCACTGAGGACACAGAGGAGGAAGTTTCTCTCTCTTCTAAGAGCATCTCTCTCTTCATGCTCTCTCTCTTCGATCTCTTCTCTTCTCTGTGTCCTCTGTGACTCTGGGGTGAACGGGATTGTCTTAAAAACGCCTTCTTACTGTGGGGCGATCTGATACACAAGATTGACATTGGCACGAACGGTCACATCGCCGGGCGTGATCGGCGGCGCGCCTGCATCGGCCTCCATCGCCATCGTGCGCTCATACGTAGGCGGACGTAACGGTTGCGCGTCGTCCAGTGAAATCTCCAGCACGCGAACGAGCCGAACACCAGCCGCCTCAGCCAAGGCACGTGCATCTGATCGAGCGTTCGCCGTGGCCACGGCAATGGCTTCAGCACGATGCACACGAGGATCGGCAAGTGTAAAGCGGATCGAATCAATCGCGTTCGCACCGGCCTTGTTGGCTGCCTGGATAATCTCGCCAGCCAAACGCAGTTTCTTCGTTTTCACGTGAATCGTGTTGGTGACGTTGTACGCGACGATCTCCGGCCGCCAATCCGGCTCGACACGCTCACGCGGCGGACGCTGCGACCATACCGGCCGAATCTGGAAACGGCCGGTGTGATAGTCACCTTCACCTAGACCGACACGCTCAATCGCATCGACCACCGCTCGCATCTGCCGCGAGTTCTGCGACATGGCCTGATCCGGGTCACGATGCTGGGTTACCACGCCAATGTTCAGCTCAAGTTGATCGGCTGGCTTTTCCAATTCAGCCGCGCCGCGAACGGACAGGCGCGGAACTTCCTGCCGATCGGAACTGGATGATTCGCGTTGTTCAGCAAGCGTGTTGGCATTGGCCGCAGCGCAGCCGAGTGCCAACGGAAAGATCGCAATCGCAGTTGCGGTGAGCAACGTTGCCAGTGAGTTGTATCGGGCGAATGTGCTCATGGTGTACCATCCTCAATGATGTTCTGAATGCGTCCTCGCACGGCGGTCGAGCCGCGCGTCATTAGTCCATTCTTGAGGCGTCGCAGCCGGTTGGCCACCGAACCGTCGATCAATTGATCACCGATGCGCAGTTTGATGCCGCCGAGCATGGCTGGCTCGGTGTACGGATGCAAGACGGGTTCCTTGCTCAGCGATGCTCGGATGCGCGTACGGATGACTTCCTGCTGCTCTTCACCGAGTGGTGCAGGGGTGAAGATATCCACCTCGACACGGCCGAACGCGGCCTGAACCATCCGGTCATAGGCCACGGCAATGGAATCAAAACGATCAAGCCGGTTCTTCTCATTCAACACGAGCAGGAACCGTAGCGTCAGGTCGGTCACACGATTACTGAAAATCTTGCCGAGACTCTCCCCACGGCTGGCGCGATCCACCAGCGGCGAGGCAAGCAACTCGCGGAACGAATGGTCGCTCCGGGCAATCTCCGCGATCTGTTCAAGCTCGGTGCCCACTTCCACAATCTTGTCTGTACCACCAGCTTGTTCGGCAAGCTCGAACAAGCTCTTGGCGTACACGTTGGCGAGGGCGTCGGTTTGAATACTCATGGCGTTTCAGAATCTCAGCAATCAAGCAAACGCCGGACTGACCGGCGGTCGATTCGTGCCGCGTGGTTACTTCCCATTCACTGTAGCCATCTCACCGAGCGATTCCTCGACGAGGCGCTTTTGATCTTCCGCGCTGATTTCGCGCTCGAGGATTTTGCTGGCGATGGATGTCGCCAGGGTGCTTGCCTCAACATAAATGTCATTGATGGCATTGCGCTTGGCGACTTCGATCTCCTGCATGGCGCGAGACTTTAACTCGACCAGTTCCGCTTCATTTCGTGCGCGGAGTTCTTCAGCGACGGCCTTGGCGTCGTTGCGCGCCTTGGCCACCATCTGATTCGCCTCGTTGCGGGCCTCAGCGAGGTTCTTTTCATACTCACTGAGAAGACCCTTTGCCTGCTCGCGAGCTTCCTCGGCTGAGCGAATTTCATCACGAATTTTTGCTTCACGCTCGTCAAGGCCGGAAACGATCTTCGGCCAGATCACCTTGGCGGCGATCAGAAACACGAACGCAAACACGACGAGCGTCGTGATGAACGGAACCAGGGCAAGATATCCCAGTTCGGCCTGTTCTGCGGCTAGTAGCAATGAAGCCATTGGATCTTCCTCGGGCTTTGAGAATCAGTTCGTTCGGGCGATCAACCGGCAGCCAGCAGCGAAACGACGATCGCAAACAGCGTTGCACCTTCGATCAGTGCCGCAGCGAGAATCATGTTCACAAAGATACGACCGGCCATTTCCGGCTGACGCGCGATCGACTCGACCGCACTGCCGCCGATGCGACCAATGCCGAAACCAGCGCCAAGCACGGCAAGGCCTGCAGCGAGGCCGTAACCGAGACCAGCGCCCCAGTTGACCACTACTTCTTCAGCGGCCTGCGCCATGGCGGGCGTGGCGGCGAAAACGGACAGGCCGACGAAGGCGGCAACGAAAGCAATCATCTTGTTCATGGGTGAGGTGACTCCAAAGGTAAAAAGTACGTCTATCGCTCAAACATCCGCAGCGCCGCGTTGGTCGCTGTGGATCAACAATATCTCGATTTATGCCGCAGTCGGCTCCTGAAGCACATCCGTGGCGGCCATGTCGTGATCCTCTTCGTGCTCATGTTCATGCTCGTCATGATGCGTAAAGAGACTGATGAACACTGTGGTGAGGAACATGAAGATAAACGCCTGCAACGTTGCGACGAAAATCTCCAGGAAGTAAATCGCGATTGAACCCACGCCGGAAATCACCGCGACGCTTGTCACGCCCAGCAGCCCCAGCCCCTGATCCATCGCCATATACGTAAACAACAGCAGCGTCGCCAGCAGCGTGTGACCGGCGAGCATGTTCGCAAACAAACGAATGGCCAGCGCTGTGGGCTTGATCAGCAAGCCAGCAAGCTCAATGATCAGCACCAGCGCGATAATCGGTGACATGGCAATCGCCTGCAATGGCGGTGCCGGCAACAAACCGCCGCACAAGTGATAGAAGAACTCCTTCGGTCCCAGATCACGAAAACCGTGGGCGATGATGACGAGCCCAGCAATCACTGCCAAGCCGGCCGTGACCATCAGGTTCCCCGTCGCCGTACCGCCGATGATGGCAAAGTGATCATCACCCCAGCCCACCGCGCCGATCAGGTGTTGAAGGTCAAGCAGCGGGATCAGGCCGAGAATGTTGTTGAACCAGATAAAGAAGAACACGGTCAACAGGTACGGCAGGTAGGTGCGTGTGACGCGTGCTCCGAGAATTGGTTGAATAATCTCATCGCGCAGCCAGCAGATCATCGCTTCGATCATCTGCGCGAAGCGCCCCTTGGTGATAAACCGCTCGTTGCCATCCGTCTCCGGCCCGGTCTGCATCGCGTTGCCGACGATGTTCATCAACCAGAGAAACAGCCCCGCCGCCAGCAGCAGCGTGAGCATGTGCATGGTCAGCACCGGCGTGTCACCGATGCTCCAGAGGATGATGTCCTTGGAGTGGCCGGTGGGGTCGTCTGCGGCTGCGAGGAAGAACATGCGTGTGTACGGCTCCGAAAAGTCGCCTTAAAA
>PWVT01000276.1 GCA_003562195.1 Phycisphaeraceae bacterium
GGCTGGTCAACATCAATTGCCCGATGGTCATCGGTGCGCTGACATCCGGCCCCATCATCACCGGCCCCACACGTCTGCGTGATTGTTCGTCGCGTTGGCCCCGCTCGGCCTCGGTGCGGGCGACCTGCGCTTCCCAGTTGCGCTGTGGACATTCGCACGTGAGGATGTACGCGTAACCGGGCTTAAGCATCATGTGCATGGCGAGTGATGCAAGCGGCTCAGAATCTCTGCTCTCCTGACCAAGCAGCCGATGGTACTGCGATTGAGATCGCACATGCTGTGGCACGATATCAAGCTGTACACGCGGACCATGTTCCATCTGCACCAGCCAGCTTCGTGCTGTCAGCCGCAAGTCGCCGCCGCGATACTGCTTCACACGACCATCGACAGCCATGGTCAACCCCGATGACCCAATAGGCAAGCCGTGCAGATCATGCCAGCGATACATCTGTCCATGCCAGGAGGCCATATCGAGCACTGTCCCGCCGAGTTCGTCGATCAATTCATCCAGTTTGTCGACAGGCACGCGGATGAGTCGAAAGCCGTTTCGATGCAGTTGCGACTCTGTGCGGCGATCAATGAATCGGGCGGAACCTGCATGACGCTCGGCTTGAACCCACGGCGCGAGTGCTGCGGCGATGCGATCCGGGTCATCGGCGATCACGAGTTGTCGCACCTCGATGCCGTTCTCATCGTTTACCAGCATACTCCGCACGCGCTGCGGATCAGGACGAAAAACATTCTCTCCGGCCTGGCTGCCATTGGCCTGCGTTTGCGGAAGATCAGTCGATGCACAACCGCCAAGTACGAATGCCACAGCGCACAGAATGCTCATCACGCATCTCAAACGCTGGATAGTCTGCGAGCGGTCCATATGGCGTACATCGACACACATCAGCTTCAGCTTTGGCCTTCCGGCGGCACTCCATCATTTGCCGTACCGAGTTCTGCTGTGGCAGCGTTGCTTTCGCCGGGCAAATCTGACGCAAAACTGTTGATCCGGTCAATCAGTTTGCGGACGATCGCCAGATCGCGCCTGGTGGACTCAAATGCAATACGAGGCAGGTCCAGGTGATCTTCTTCGATCTCAAACGCTTCACACTGTTCGATACGGCCGGTCTTCACTAGGGATGCAAACTCATCGTTGAGAATATCAAGATGCTCCTCGTGCAACTGCTCGCGCAGCCGCAGCACGAGTGTGTCGCGGACGTATCGGCTGGAGTGGTACACGCGGTAGAAGTTCAGCACGTGATTGACCGCATCATCGATCGAATCCGCGATGTAATACAGACTCGGGTCATCCTTGCTGATCCAGCCATTGTGCAAGAGGTTGAGGCGGATGTAGTTGTCCCAATGCTTCCAATACACGCCGTTTTCACCTTCAAGCAGCACCACCGGCACAATGTTGGACTTGCCCGTCTGCCCCAGCGTAAGCGTTTCAAAAAGCTCATCCTGCGTGCCGAAGCCACCGGGGAAGACGGCCACGGCGTCGGCGTGACTCATGAACATGAGCTTGCGCGTGAAGAAGTAGCGAAAATTGATCAGCTTGGGGTCGCCCTCGATGACGGTGTTGGCGGTGGTTTCAAAAGGCAGGCGAATCGACAGGCCGAAGCTGCCCTCGCGCGTCGGGCCTTCGTGGCCGGCTTTCATGATGCCATCGCCGGCACCGGTGATGGCCATCCACCCCTTGTCAGCGATTGCAGCGCTAAAATCACGGGCGGCGATGTAATCCGGGTGGTCCTCGGGCGTACGAGCAGAACCGAAGATGCTGATCTTCTGTGTGGGTCGATACTTGTTGAATACGCGGTAGGCGTATCGCATTTCCTTGAGCGCAGCATTGAGGAGTTTGAGTTGCCCAGTGTCATGCCCATCGGGAATCAGCTTGAGACTCGTTTCCACAAGCTGTGTGATCAGTTTTCCGTCAAACGTGTCCGGATCCCCGCCAATCGATCGGACCAGCGAGTGAATGGCCTGCATTGTCTGTTCGTCGTTGACCTTGGCCTTGCTCATGCGCGTTCTTTTCCTTCATGTACGAGAATCATGCCACGGGTTTGCGGCTGGGACTCCAGTGTATTCGATGCCTCGTCTCAGCGTGACAACTCCCGCATCGCCCCGGCCTGGGACTGCTGGCGGGTCCGACTCGGCTGTGTGAGGCCGGGCAGCGGCACGACCCGAGCTCGTGGTGAGGCCAGTGTACCGGTGACTTCAATCATATAAAGCTGATCGCTCAGCCCGCCCACCAGATCGCGAATCAGCAGCATACCACTGCGCGAACGAAAGCGTGTATCCAGCTCAAACGTTCGCAGATTCAACTCCCCGCTGCCGAAAAGCTGCAGTGCTGCCGCTGAGCCGATGGTGCTCTCCAACAGAATTCGCTCGAATACCGCGCGATCGCCATCAATGAAAAAGACGATATCGGCGTGGTCCAACTCGCCGCGGAGTGGCACGGTGAGTTGCATAATCTGAGCCAATTGCAAAATCAGCGGCACATTCGCCAATGAGCCATCCACCGCACGCATGGTGCCGCGACCGCTGCGTTGCTCCGGCTTGCCACGCTCACCGGCAAATTTCACCGAGCCGTACAATTCGCCACGAGGCCCACGGCCGCGTGAATCGCCTTCGGCATCATCCGCAAGGCCGCGCAGGGAGACGCCTACGATGTGCGCCTCGGCGGAATAACTCACATTGCTGTCCACACCGATGCGGGCGTTTGCCCAGAGTGCCCCGCCATAGGCCTTGGCCTGCACTTCATCAAGCAGGAGCAGAGTGCCATCCTGAGAAAGTCGAATGTTCAGCGCACTGACATCCGTGAGTTCGCGTTGCATCACGCGCATCCGGTCGATATGCGCATCAACCGTCAACCCCAATGGCTCGCCGGGCTCGCTGGACACGACGACATCAAAATCACCGGTCATTTCATCCACGTCCATCCCGCCGTTGAACGATGCATTGTCCGTGTGCAATCGTCCACGAAAGTCCACATGCCAGTCATCGGTCTCATGGTTTTGTACCAGTCGAAGGCGCGCATCTGACACGCGCGACTCGGGACCATCCTTGTATTGCACTTCGCCCATCACATCGCGCATCCCGCGCGGCAACAGCGCCTGAGCCAGTGCACTGGTCATGGGGCCGCTGTAACTGAAGTCCATCGCCGCTTCGGCACGGTCTTCGTTGCGTACCCAACCATCCACGGCAAAGCGACCCTCTGCATGCCGCCCGGCGACTTCTTCAAGCATGATGAGGCCTGGCTCGATCTTCACTGTGGCGCCGCGGTTGATTTCCAGTTCTATGGAATGCTTATCCAATGTTGCTGCGAGCGTCTTTGGATGCAGCATGACGTTGAACAGTGCGTCCTGCTCAGCACGCGATTCATACGCAAATGATGCATCGAACACGCCTGCGACCTGCCATTGCTGCAACTGCTCATGCTGTCGATCCGCCCCGAACAGCCGGAGCGCTTCGGCAATTGCGGGTGACTCAAAGTGGCTGTCGTGAAGTGCCCCGTCAATGCGAAGTTCGTTGCCATTGTCATTGGATGCATCAAACACACCGCGCAGTGTCGCGCTGCCATGGTCCACATCGCCTTGCGACATGGCAATGCGCAAGTCGTCAAACACGATGGCGTTGGTCCGCACTGTCATTCCGCCGCGTTTTCGTTTGAATGTCATCGGTTCGCCACCGATGTTCAACGTCGCCAGTGCGGGCTCAATGTGCAGCAGCGGCGGATGGGTCACATCGCTGCGGCGGTGGTACTGCAGGTGAGCATTGAAGTGTCCGGTCGGCTGGTATCGATCCCACAGCTCACGAATCGCCTTGACACGTTCTGGTGGGAACAGATCAATCAGGTAGCGGTCCAACGCTAACTCCTTGAAGCGCACATCAAGCGAGGCATCGGCGGAGTCGGAACGCAGGTCAATGACACCCGTCGCGGAGACCTGTCCCTGCTCACGCTGACCTGAAAAGCCGATCAACTCCACCGCACGCGGGGAGACGCGCACGTGGACGTTGACATCATCCCACGTCCACTGGCTCGGCCACACCAGTCCGGCTGAGCCGAGCGCATCTGCGAGATCATCCGAAGGTTCTGCGGTGCCACCTTCCATGTGAACATGAAATTCGTACCCGACTTGACCATCGGTGTTGCCATGAATGCTGCCGGTGTAATTCATCATCCCCGCCAGTCCGATGCCGCGCAGCAACCCGGCCGCTGGAGAATAGGTGATGCCGTTGTGCTCAACGACGACTTCTTCATCGTCACTGTGAGCGGGAATCGCCGCGTACACCAGTTCACTGACAAGGTCGTCCTGCACATTGATGTCGATATTGGGTGTGATCCTGTCGTTTCGACCCTCCAACTGATCGCGCGTGAAGTCGCCACTGATATAGCCCCGCCCACCGCCCTGGGTAATTACGGGCATGCCATCGCCACTGTCATCACCGACGAGTTTCGCACCATCCGGATGCCAGCGAATGACACCGCCGCGAATTGAGAACGGGTATGGGAAATACTGAATGATGGCGTCCAGCCGCCGCACCGATACTTCGCCGCTGAGCAACGTGGGTTGATCCGGGCCGTACGGCCGCAGGATGTTCACATTCAGATCCACCCTGCCGCCGAGCTCAAAGGCACCTGCTTCGATCATCGAGCGCACCTGCCGCAATTCCATCTCAAGTTCGTTCTGTCTCGTTGCATCCTCGGTGATCGCAAGGTCTGCTTCGATGGTTTCAACCCGCGCATGAAGCTGCTCAAGATCAGCTTCATCGCGCAGCAGGCCGGCGTTTCGGAGCTTCTGTTCAGAAGGCACGTGCATCAGACCATCAAAGACAGCCATATGCTCACGCGGCAGCGCATTGCGGAGCAGATCGTCGATTGGCACATCATCGGCGACAAGCTGCAGGTCGATGCGCGGGTTTCGACCGAGCGGTGTGATTTCGCCGCTGAGGCGCACGGCAACCCCGTTCGCTGCCGTGCCAGTGACGTGCCTGACATCCACACGATCTTGATCGAATGTCAGGTGCGCATCGACATCATCCAGCGGATACTGAAACCGCTCGAACGAGCCGGATGCATTCGTGATGCGAAGCTCGCCACGCGTTTCGATCGGCTGGGCGTGCGGTGTACCAGTGTCGTCCTGCACCGGGGCAGCGCGGCTGACTTCGATGCTGGTGGTCAAGGTCCAATCGGTGATCTGAAACTGCTCGAGTATTCGCGCCACTCGATACGGCAGGTCAATCGCAGATACGCCAGTTTCGTCATCAGCCGCAAGGCGAAACTCAGGCAGCGAAAACTTGACGGTAAACGGCGTGTAGTCCCTGACATCTTCAGTCCACCGTTCGCGCTGAAAGTCCAGCTCAGGCAAGCGAGGGAGCGTCATCGTGACGATGTACGGAACACTGGTTGCATCATCGGGGCTTTGCACCTCCCCTTCCAATCCATCCAGTATCAGTTCGTCATCTCGCAGTCGAATCCAGCCACTGTACACGCGCATGCGCTGTCGACCGCTCATACCGGAAATGCGCCCATGGGTGTAGCGTGCCCACTCGCCCGCCTCGACCGGTAATGTCAGGCCAACATCAAGAATTTTCGACGCCACATCCAGACCGTTCTCAGGATGCCAATGCACAGTCGCACTGGCAAGACGGCCTTCGAGTTCCATGTGTTGCCACCAGGTTTGCGCCAGTTGCGGGCACATGCGATACGTTGCGGCATCCAATTCCATGCCGTCCATACGAGCGGAATACTCGTTGGTCATCACGTTCCAGCGCCCATTGATGATCAGCCCATCCACGCTCGAGCCACTGGATGTGGACAATTCACCAAGCTGAAAGTTGAACCAGTGTTCCTCATCGACGGCGGGATGCATGATGCCAGCCACGAGTCTCTGCCCGCTCATGGTGTAGGCCTCGCCGTCGAATGTGCCATACTCGAGGGTGGCTCGTGTGATTTCGATGCGCGGCGGCAGGGCGCGCTCGGCATCTTCTTCTGTCCAGTCGGTCTTCAGCGCACTGAAACTGAAACTGCCGATGTCATTGGCATCCTCGCTCATGCGCAGTAGCACATCATCAAGCTCGATGGCCAACACAATGATGTCTCCGCTCAGCAGCGCGCTGCGATCCAACGCGATCACTGCTTGACCGATGCGGGCAATCTCACCGGCCGTCCCCATATGCGAAGGGGAGCGTAACTGAAAGTCGCGCAGCACCACCTGGCCGTTCCACTGCAGCGTCGCACTCGCGATGCTGACCTGCCCGCCGAGACGTCGCTCCAGTTCAGGCGTGATGCGGCCAATGAGAAACCACGATCGTGTCAATACCCACGCCACCACGATCAATAGCACAACGATAACAATGCACGAGATAATGCTGTACCGCACGCATCTGTGAACGAGCGTGCGGGAGCCGGGTGCGGGATGAGTGGATGTGTGCTTGTGCATACGCCCGTGGATGGCTGGCCGCCACAACGGCGACACGTCCCCTCCCTTTCATTTCGGCAAAGCAACCGATGGCCGCTATTGTAGGACACCAGTTTTGCACAATCAGTCCCCGTTTTTGGCCCCTCTACGGCACCTACCGGGCGATTGTGCAGTAAACGTCCGATCTGCGCCAACCGCAGCGTTCACATTCTCGACCTTTTGCTGTAGGAGTTTCCCACATGCACGTTGCCCTGACCGGCGCTTCCGGCTTTATCGGTTCACGCATTGCACATGAACTGCACAAAGAGGGCCATACCGTCACCGCCCTCGTGCGCGAAACCAGCCAACGCGAACACATCCAGCCGTACATCCAGAAATTCGTCGTCGGCAATCAGGATGACCACTCCGCGTGGAATGATCTGCTCGACGGTGCAGACTGCATTATCCACAACAGCGTGGACTGGCAGTCGCTGAAGGCCGGTGACCACGAAGCGCACTATCAGAGCAACCTGCTCGGCACGTTGCAGCTGATGCACAAAGCCCTGCCGCGACAGTTTGTGTTCATCAGCACCATTGCTGTGCATCACGACATGCGGCCGCGCTGGAACGGCGTGATTGA